>JBAXJV010000023.1:0-15140 GCA_037137675.1 bacterium
TCTGGGCCGCGTCTATATTGCCCAGAAAGATTACGCCAAAGCCGTAGACTCCATTGAAACTGTGCTCAAGCACACCAAGCCCGACGCCGTGCCGCTGGCCACGCTGCGCGCATATTGGGACGCTTTGGCCGGACTGAAACGCACCGATGACCTGCGCAAAGCGCTTGATGAAGCCATAGGCCAGGGGACGCGCCCCACCGTCGCCCAGGCCTATCTGGTGCGCGCAGGCGTCGAAAAGGCCGCCGGCAAGACAGAGGACGCCGCCGCCGATTACTTGAAAGTAGTCCTGCTCTTCGGTAATTTGAATGAAATGCAACCCGAAGCACTGGCAGGCGCCGCCGAAACGCTGGAAGTCATGAAAGATCCAAGGGCGCAGGAAATGCGCACACGCCTGAATAAAGAATTTCCCGCCAGTCCGTTCGCTGCAAAACAGGCCGCTCCGTGATCAAGACAAGCCTGCGTCAATGAGCACCGACGCGCCCATCCGGCTGCTGACTCCGGACGTTGTCAATAAAATCGCCGCCGGTGAAATCATCGAGCGCCCCGCGTCCGTCCTCAAAGAGCTGCTCGAGAACGCTGTTGACGCAGGCGCCACGCAAATTGATGTTGCGATTGCAGCAGGCGGCATCAAGCTCATCAGCGTGGCCGATAACGGAAAAGGCATGGATCGCGACAACGCCCTGCTGTCCATCGAACGCCATGCCACCAGCAAAATACGCACAGCGGAAGATGTTGAATGCGTCGCTACGCTCGGCTTCCGCGGCGAAGCGCTGGCGTCCATCGCAGCCTGTTCCCGCTTCCGCCTCCTGACCCGCCCTGCGGAGGCACTGACAGGCACCGAGCTGCTCATCAACGGCGGCCGCCTGCAGGACGTGACCGATGCCGGCGGACCCGCAGGCACAATCTTCGAAGTGCGCGACTTGTTTTTCAATCTGCCGGCACGCCGCAAATTCATGCGAACCGCGCCTACTGAAATGGCCCACATCCAGCAGGTTTTTCTCGTCCACGCTCTGGGCCATCCGGAAATCGGCTTCCGGTTAACCGTGGATGCACGCCCCATGTACAGCCTGCCAGCCGGCGCTAAACTGGAAGACCGCCTGCGCGAACTGTTTGGCCCCGAACTTATCTCCGCCTTGCGCCCGGTCGTCTGGCGAAACGAAAGGTTCACCATCAGCGGATACGCCGGACTGCCGGCCGCCAGCCGCGCCGATCGCAACGAACAGTACGTCTTCATCAACCGCCGCCCCGCCACGGCGCCGATCATCGCCCATGCCATTCGTGAAGGCTATCATACACTGCTTCCCGCCGGACGCTTTCCGGTTTTGTTTATCTTTATGGAGCTCGACGCCGAACGGGTGGACGTCAATGTTCACCCCACCAAACGCGAGGTGCGTTTTCGCGAACCGCAGGCCATTCGCGACGGATTGATTGCCGCCTTGCGCGGCGCCCTGACAACCCCGGCACAACTCACAGGCGCCGGGCCGCTGGTGTCAGCTGTCCCCGCTCCGCCCACACCGGAGCTGCACATTGACGACCTTCCCAGCGCCCGCATCTTTCACTATCCCGCGCTACCCGGCATACCCATACCCGTCCCGCCAACGCTTGCGAAGCCCGCCCCTGGCGCTGCGTCAGAGCCTGCCGCAACGCGTACATCTGAATCTGAAGCACCGCCCGCAAGCCCGGCGCGCGCCCCCTGGGCCTGGTGCCGCGTCGTGGGCCAGATCGGCGGACTCTATGTGATCCTCGAAACCGAGGATGGTTTCGTAATTATGGACCCGCATGCCGCTCACGAACGGGTATTGTTCGAACGCTACCTCAAAGCCCTCAGCGGCGGCGCAGTCATAAGCCAGGGCCTGCTGACGCCGGAGACGGTGGAATTACCGCCCCGCGATGCACTGCGGGCACGTCAGAACCTGACGCTGCTGCGGCGGATGGGGTTTGGCATCGCCGAATTCGGCGGAAATAGCTTTGTAGTGGACGCACTCCCCGCTTTCCTGTCCGGCACGACCGCCCGCGCCTGGCTGCCTGACATCGCGCAGCAACTGGAAGAAAGCGGCGCGCGCGGCGGCGGCGCGCGCGGGCAGGAAGATGCCGTGGCCCAGGCCGCCTGTAAAGCCGCCGTGCGAGCCTGCGACCATTTGTCGGTGGCGGAAATCGAGCAAATTGTCCGTGATCTGGCCGCCACCGAAATGCCCTACACCTGCCCCCACGGACGCCCGACGTTGATCTACACCTCGCTGCGTGATCTCGCTCAAAAATTCGGCCGTATATGAAATGCACTACAGACTTGACGGCATCCTGATCGCACCCTATAGTTAGCGGCTTGCTTGTGTAATAGCGGCAGCGGAGTACGGGGAATCCCGCATTCTTGTCTGTGCGGCTGGTCCTGAGGGGCTTGCCGCTGAGGTGCGATATGAATAATGAGCTTGCAGCAATTCTTGGTTATATGGAAAAGGAGCGCGGAATCAACCGCGAAACGCTCTTCCTTACTTTGGAGGATGCGCTCTTAACGGCTTCACGCAAAAGCGTTGGTCCAGCCCGCAATTTGAGAGTTTCCATCGACCGCAAAAGCGCAGCTATCAAAGCCTTCGCCACCGTCACGGTCGTCGAGCGCGTCACATCCAAACACGACCAGATCACTTACGACAACGCCCGCCGCAACCATCCCGACGCCCACATGGGCGATCAGATAGAAATTGAAGTCACCCCGAAGAATTTCGGGCGTATTGCCGCTCAGACTGCCAAGCAGGCCATTCTCCAGCGTCTGCGTCAAGCCGAACGGTCGAACGTATTCGAAGAATACCGCAGCCGCGTGGGCGATATTGTCAGCGGCAGCATTCTGCGCTTCGAACGCAGCGACATCATTGTAAACCTTGGCCGCGCGGAAGCGTTAATGCCTGCCAAGGAACGTATTTCCAGCGAAATTTACCAGATGGGCGACCGCGTGCGCGCCTACGTCATGTCGGTCCAGAACAACGATATGGGCCCAAGCGTGATTCTCTCGCGCGCAGCGCCCGAATTCGTGCGCCGGCTGTTTGAGCTCGAAGTCGCTGAAATCGCCGACAAAACTGTTGAAATCAAAGCCATCGCCCGTGAGCCGGGGTTCCGCACCAAAATCGCCGTCACTTCACGTGACGCCAAGGTGGATCCAGTGGGCGCTTGCGTTGGCATGCGCGGCATCCGTGTCAAAAACATTGTGCGCGAGCTCAACGGCGAAAAGGTGGATATCGTCCGTTGGAGCGAGGACATCAAGACCTACATCGGCAACGCGCTCTCACCCGCCAAGCTGCTCAAGATTGAGATTGACCCCGAGATTCCCGGCGTCGTGCACATCACCACCGACGCCGAACATCTCTCCCTCGCCATTGGCAGGCGCGGCCAGAACGTGCGCCTGACCTCAAAGTTGCTCGGATGGAAAGTAGACATTCAGCGCGACGAGGGGGACATCACTTTCGTGGAAAAGGTTTCACGCGCAGTGGACAGCCTCGCGGCAATTCCGGGCATCAGTCATGAAAACGCGCAAAAACTGGTTGAGGCGGGCTTCTTAAACATAGAGGGCATACTGGCCGCAGATCTCAATGATCTCGAGGAGTTGGGCTTCGACGCGACTACCGCTAAAAGCCTTTACGAGGCGGCCGCCTCCGCTCAACAGCAAACCGAGCCAATTGAACCTGAGCCAGAAGCGATCAAATAAGGCGGCATGAGAGTCTACGAATTAGCTAAAGAACTTGGCGTTACAGCGGAATCGCTTCAGGATCGCATGCGTGCGCTGGGCGGGGCGGGCGGAACACGTTTCAGCGAAGTCGCGCCGGAGATTGTGGCGCAGCTGCGTGTTGCTCCGGCCGCACCTTTGGTTAAAACCGTTGCAGCGCCTGCGCCCAAACCAGCACCAGCAATTCCAACCCGGACGCCGGCATCCGCCAGGCCTCCCGTCCACAAAGCCGCGCCGGCGGCAACGCCCAGGCCGCCCCCCGCGCCCAGCACCCCGCTGGTAACACCTGCTGCCAACGTGCCCGTCGTGAAAGACGAGCCACCTGCTTCCGATGGCACAGAAGCGGTTCCGTCCGCATTGACAGACAAGACAATTTCGCTCAAAGGTCCGGTCATCGTCCGCGAATTGGCCATCATGCTTGGTGTGCGTCCGAACCAACTCATTGCCGAGCTGATGCGGCTCAATGTGCTGGCTTCGATCAACGAGTGTATCGAGATCAAAGATGCCGCGCGCGTCGCCGAAAAACACGGATTTGTTATTGAGAAAGAAAAGAAACGCGAGCACAAACCGCTTCCCCCCAAGAAGGAAAAGGCGGTGCTCAAAGAGCAATCCGATGTCGAGGAATTCCAGCCGCGCCCGCCTATCGCAACCATTTTAGGCCATGTTGATCACGGCAAAACCTCGCTGCTTGATTATATCCGTAAGACGGCCGTGACCAAAGGCGAGTCGGGCGGCATCACGCAGCATATCGGCGCTTATACGGCGTACGTTAACGGCAAGATCATCACCTTTCTCGATACGCCCGGCCATGAAGCTTTTACAGCCATGCGGTCGCGCGGCGCACAGTTGACGGACATCCCTATTATCGTAGTCGCCGCCGACGACGGACTGATGCCCCAGACGCGCGAGGCCATCAAGCACGCCGAAGCCGCCAAGGTCCCCATCATGGTGGCCATCAACAAGATTGACCTGCCTGGCGCCAACGTCGAGAAGGTCAAGCAACAGCTTGCCGGTATCGGGCTCAGCCCTGAAGACTGGGGCGGCACCACGATCATCTGTCCGGTCAGCGCGATCACCGGCGAAGGCGTGGACCACCTGCTGGAAATGATCCTATTGCAGGCCGAAGTTCTGGAACTCAAGGCCAAGCCCGGCGCAAACGCTCAGGGTTACGTCGTTGAGGCTCAATTGGAACCCGGCATGGGTCCCACCGCCACCGTGCTGGTGAAAAACGGCACCTTGCACATTGGCGACAACATTCTCGTCGGCGCCTGTTGCGGCCGCGTCCGCGCTCTGATGGACGACCACGGCAAGCGCATCAAATCAGCCGGCCCTTCCATGCCCGTAAAAGTGCTGGGGCTGAACGGGGTCCCCGAAGTTGGCGCGGAGTTTTCCGTCTGCAAAACCGACCGTGAAGCCCGGGAGCGCGCTGCCGAACGCGCAGAGGCGGACAAATTGGCCCAATTTCGCGCACCTCCCCAGCGGGCATCGCTGGAGACCTTATTTCAGAAGCTCAAGGACAGCGAGCAGATTGGCCTTAATCTGGTGCTCAAAACCGACGTGCAGGGCTCAGCCGAGGCCATCGAGCACGCGCTGCTGGAAATCAAGAGCCAGAAGGTCAAGCTCAACATCCTGCTGAGCGGCGTCGGAACCATTACATCCAACGACGTGCTGCTCTGTAGCGCATCCGATGGTATCGTGCTCGGCTTCCACGTAGGCGTTGACGAAACCGCCGCGCGCCTGTCCAAAAAGGAAGGCGTCGAAATCCGCCTGCACAGCATCATTTATGAATTGCTCGATCAGGTGCGGGAAGTTATGGCAGGCATGCTGCCGCCCATCATCAAGGAGAAACTGCTAGGCCACGCGCTCGTAAAACAAGTCTTCGAGATCACCAAGAGCGGTGTTGTGGCCGGTTGCTCCATCACCGACGGGCTGGTCACCACGCGCCTGCATATCCGCGTCAAACGCGAAGACGCCGTGCTCTACGAAGGCACGATCAACTCTCTGCGCCACTTTCAGAACGAAGTCTCCGAAGTTCGCGAAGGGCAGGAGTGCGGCATCCGGCTCGATAATTTCACGGACTTCAAGTCCGGAGACAAGTTCGAGTTTTACGAGGTCGAGAAGATCGTCCAGACTCTCTGAGCAGCCCCGCCTGTTTTGCCATGAAAGCCGAACGTCTGACGCGCGTCAACGAACTGTTACGCCGCGAAATCGGCCTGCAGCTTTTCCATGCGCTGGACCCGTCAGCAGTGGATCTTTCGGCCATTACCGTCACGCACGTCATGATCAGCTCCGACCTGCACAAAGCCCGCGTACTGATATCGGTCCGGGGCGCTCCGGAAGTCCAAAATCAGACCCTCTACCACCTGCGCCACCGGCATAGCGCGATTCAACATCTGGTCGCCGAACATGTGGTGCTCAAGTATACCCCGCGCTTGCACTTCTTTCTCGACAACTCACTGAGCGAGGGCGACCATGTGCTGCAAATTTTGAACGACATGGATGGAAGCGCCGCAAATCCCGACACCCCGCCCGAATCCTAACCCGCCCTGAAAGATCAGCATGCCAGCATCCAGCTACACCCCTCGCAACGATCCTTTCGACGGTTTTATGCTGGTTGATAAACCGGCCGGGTGGACCTCACACGACGTGGTGGATAAAGTCCGCCGCCATTTTCACTTTCGCAAAGTCGGCCACGGCGGCACCCTGGATCCTCAGGCCACGGGGCTACTGGTGCTGCTGCTCGGGCGCGGCACCCGTGCTTCGGATTACCTCATGACCGCCGACAAAACCTACGAAGGCGCGATGCGCCTCGGCATCACGACGGACTCGCAGGATGCCGATGGTAAAACAATCGCCGAAGCCGACCCCTCCGGCATCACCCCGGCGCAACTGGAAGCGGCCACGCACAAATACATCGGCGATTTCTACCAGACGCCGCCCATGGTTTCCGCCATCAAGCAAAACGGCGTGCCGCTTTACAAGCTCGCCCGTCGCGGTGAAGAAGTGCCGCGCGAACCGCGCCTGGTACATGTATATGAATTTCGCCTGCTGCAGATCGCGCTGCCCAGCGCCAGCTTCGTTCTGCGGTGCACCAAAGGCACCTACGTGCGCACCGTTTGCCACGATCTCGGTCAGGACCTCGGCTGCGGCGCCCATCTGGCCAACCTGCGTCGCACCGTCGTCGGCCCCTTCACAATCGAAAAAGCCAAAACACTTGACGCGCTGCTCGCAATGAACGCCTCCGAACTGCTGAGCTCCGTGATCCTGCTGCACGACCTGCCATCGCTGCGACCGATGCCTCAGACTTCCTGATCCCGGTCTTCCCGCTCGCGCTGGTTCGCCCCTCTGTCGTGAGAGGGATGGCGCGCGGGAACGGGCGTCCGTCCACTTGCTTAATGTCCGCCTTGCGCATAATCCCGCTGGACGGACACTTATCACCCGTCCTTGCTTGCGGAGGCTTAGGGTTTTTTCCCTTCTTAAATAAGGGAACCCCCTATTGCCGGGTTCCTCTTCAGTCCGCATTCTGCAGATAGTTTCGGAGTAACTCCGACGGCGCCTGCGGAGTTAAGCGGAACGAGAATGTCATGGGAAGCTACTAACACGCGGAGGACAGGATGAAGTGATCTTGCCCCGATAATTCGGGCACATGGCGCGAAGTGATTGTCTGGCAGTCGAATGCGCGTAAATAACGACCACGGAAGGAACAACGTATGAAGACGATAATGTGCGGAGTTATGGCAGCGGGACTGGCGTTCTCGGCAACGATGGCAATGGCCACTGGAGCACCCGAAACCAAGATTGGCGTGCCGGACATCAGTCTGGCGGATCTCAAGCAAGCGATAGCGGACAAGGCTGTCATGCTGCTGGACTGCAACGGCAGCAAGTCCTTTGCGAACGGGCACATTCCGGGAGCCATTGACTTCGAAGGCGCCAAGGCGAGCCTCGCCAAGCGGCTGCCCACAGACAAGGCCGCGCTGGTGGTGGCATATTGCGGCGGCCCCACGTGTCTCGCCTACCAAGCCGGCGCGGTTGCCGCGACGAAACTGGGCTACACCAACGTGAAACACTTCTCCGGCGGCATCTCCGGTTGGAAGGATGCCGGAGAGAAGTGTGAGACGGCAGCCCTGTGCCCGAAGTGCGGGCAAATCAAAGCATCGGACGCGTGCTGCAAAGCGGATGCACCGAAGTGCGATCAGTGCGCCATGGCCAAGGGAAGTCCCGGCTGCTGCGCGATCCCAAAAGTAAAGTAGCGCTCAATGGAGTCCAGTTCCCTCGGCAAATCAGTTTGATCTGGAAGCCGAGCTTGGGAAATCCAAAGACGAAGGAGAAAGAAGATGACGATGCATATCGGTGAAGTGTTGTCCGCAGTTTGTGTTTTGGCGCCTTTTGTGGGGCTGGCGGTTTCGTACAAGGCATCGGAGGCTGGCGCAGCGCCGGCTGCTCCCGGCAGATCACCCACGTTCACGCTCCCGGAGCTGCCCTACGCCCAGGCCGCACTGGAACCATATATCTCAACGCGGACAATGAGTTTTCATTACGGCAAACATCATCAAGTTTACGTGGACAACCTGAACAAACTGGTCGCCGGCACGCCGGCCGCCGGTCAGCCGTTGGAAAAGATTATCGTGGAAAGCGCGGGCAAGGCGGACAAAGCCGCCATTTTCAACAATGCGGCGCAGGCCTGGAACCATGCTTTCTTCTGGAAGAGCATGAAGCCGGGTGGAGGCGGCCACCCGACCGGACGGTTGTCGGACCTGATTGTGAAGGCCTTCGGCAGCTTCGATGAATTCAAGAATGCGTTCATGGCTGCGGCAGCCGCGCAGTTTGGCAGCGGATGGATCTGGCTGGTGCAGGAGGGCGACACGCTGAAGATCGTCCAAACCCCCAATGCCGACACGCCGGTCGCGCACGGACAAACCGCGCTCCTGACGTGCGATGTCTGGGAGCACGCCTACTATCTCGACTACCAGAACCGCCGCAAAGACTTCGTCCAGGCTTTTCTTGACCATCTGGTAACCTGGGAATTCGCGGCATCGCAACTGAAATAACCCAGTAAAGGAAGAGTCTATTCTATGATGTCGGACACTCTATTCGCGCCGTGGAAGTTGGGGAAGATGGAAGTCAGGAATCGGGTCGTGATGGCGCCCATGACGCGGAGTAGATGCCCGGGCAATTCGCCAAGTGATATCGTGGCCACGTACTATTCGCAGCGCGCGGAAGCCGGCCTGATCATCACCGAGGGAACATCCCCTTCACCCAACGGACTGGGTTATGCCCGGATCCCGGGACTGTACTCGCCTCACCATGTTCATGACTGGCGCAAAGTCACGGATGCGGTCCACGAGGTCGGCGGCCGGATCTTTGTACAACTCATGCACACCGGCCGGGTTTCTCACCCGCTCAACATGCCCCCGAAGAGTCGTATCCTAGCGCCCTCACCGATCGCACTCTCCGGCAAGATGTGGACCGATGTCCATGGCGAGCAGCCCTATCCCGTGCCCGAGGAGATGACCGAGACCGACATCAAGGTGACCATCGCCGAATATGTCCGATCCGCGGAACTGGCAATCGATGCCGGGTTCGACGGCGTGGAACTCCACGGTGCCAACGGCTACCTGATCAACCAGTTTCTCAACACGGCCACCAACCAGCGCAAGGATGGCTGGGGCGGCAGCATCGCGAACCGAATGCGCTTTGCGGTCGAAACCGCGCAACAGGCGGCCGAAAAGATCGGCAGGGAACGGCTCGGAATGCGACTCTCCCCCTACGGCGTGTTCAACGATATGGCGACCGAACTCACGATGGAGAACACGTTCGAACAACTGGCGATCGAACTCGACAAGCTCGGTTTGGTCTACATCCACTTGGTGGATCACAGTTCGATGGGTGCGCCAGAAGTTCCGGCCAGCATCAAGCGGAAGATCCGTGCGGCATTCCGCGGGACGTTGATCCTCTCGGGCGGCTACGACCGGGCGCGGGCTGAGGCGGATCTGGCGGCGAAGAATGGGGATCTGATCGCCTTTGGACGTCCGTTCATCTCGAACCCGAAACTCGTGAACAAACTCAGGAACGGGTCGTCCCTGCTTCCGGCCGATCAGGCCACCTTCTACACCCCTGGTGAAAAAGGTTACAGCGACTATTAAGAGAGGAGTCCGATCATGAGAGCCATTCAAGTTACAAGTTATGGTGACACCAGTGTTCTGAAATTGCGCGATGCCGCGCCAACGCCTGTTGCAGGTGATGGAGAGGCGCTCGTTAAGGTCTATGCCGCAGGCGTCAACTTTGTCGACATCTATCAGCGCCAGGGGCGATATGCTGTCGGTGTGCCATATATTCCCGGCTTGGAGGGGGCTGGCGTCGTGCAAGCGGTGGGTGAAAACGTTTCGGACTTCCGGTGTGGCGATCGTGTTGCCTACACGGGCCACCTTGGGAGCTACAGCGAGTACGTGGCGATTTCCACGGACAAACTGATCCAACTCCCGCATGGGATGTCCTTTGCTGAAGGTGCGGCATTTCCCCTGCAGGGGATGACCGCGCAGTACCTTCTGCATGAGTATCGCAAACCAAAACCGGGTGACGTAGTTCTGGTCCATGCGGCGGCAGGTGGGGTAGGGCTACTCGTGGTGCAGTGGGCGAAGCACCTCGGGGCCATGGTCATCGGCACGGTCTCTACCGCAGAGAAGGCGATTGCCGCCAGGGGGGCGGGAGCTGACCATACGATTCTCTACACCTCGCAGGATTTTGTGGCTGAGACAAAGCGGCTGACGAATGGGCGCGGAGCACAACTTATCATTGACGGCGTGGCCAGGAGCACGTTCACGGGAGATCTGGAGGCGGCGGCCATGTGCGGACACGTGGTTGTCTTCGGCGCCTCCAGCGGCCCGGCGGATCCCATTTCGCCAAATGCCTTGATGCCACGATGCCTTTCGGTTTCCGGCGGCACCCTGTTTCATTTTGCTGCCACACGCGAAGACGTAGCCCGACGATCCAGCGATGTGCTGAATGGGTTGAAGGAGGGGTGGCTGAAACTGCGCATTGACCATGTCCTCCCGCTGGCTGAGGCGGAAAAGGCGCACCGACTACTTGAGAGCCGCCAGTCCATCGGCAAGATTGTCTTGACCGTGTAACGACCCCGGGTGACCGACTAAGACACAGGGCGATCTCGATTGAATCGTAAGCGTCGCGTGCAAACGGCGCACAAAAAGGCAGAATGCCTTAGGAGCTGGAGCCATGAAGAAGGACACAGGTATACGAGCGAAGAAAGTCAGCTTCAAGATTACGACCAAGCCCGGCAGCAATGTGTTCGTGGCGGGATCGTTCAACAACTGGGATCCCGAACAACTGCAACTGCGCGACAATCCGGACAGCGGGGAATACAAAGTCACGCTGCCGCTGCCGCAGGGGCGTCACGAGTACAAGTTCATCGTCAACGGCGAATGGCGTCTGGATCCCAGTTGCCCCGACTGGCTACCGAACGACATGGGATCACGCAACAACGTGATTTCGGTCTGAGTTTGCGCTGCGGCCGGCATGTGCAGTCCGGACATGGAACGGCAAAAGGAGGACCGGCACATGATCGAGATCATCCGGGCGGACGACCGCCACTTCTCCGATTTCGGCTGGCTGAAGACCTACTGGCTCTTTTCGTTCGCCGACTACTTCGACCCGCACAACATCCAGTTTGGGGCGTTGCGGGTGTTCAACGACGATGTGGTCGAACCGGGGACAGGGTTCCCCACGCATCCGCACGAAGAGATGGAGATTGTGACGGTCGTGCTGAAGGGGGAGATGACCCACAAGGACAGCATGGGCAACACGGCCGTCATCCGCGCCGGGGATGTCCAGCGTATGTCCGCCGGCAAGGGGCTGACGCACTCTGAGTACAACCTGGCAGCCGGCCCCGTGCATTTTTACCAGATCTGGATTTTTCCGGACCTACGCGGACTGCCGCCGACCTACGACCAGAAGAGTTACGCCGCCGACGACTGGCGGAACTGCCTTTTGCCCGTGGCGTCGGGGCAGGGGATCCCCGGCGCCGTCACCTTCCACACGGACGCCACCATTTACCGCTGCGCTCTCGACCCGGGGCGCGAGGTCATCTTCGGGAACACCCGAGGGCGCCGGATCTTCGCGTACCTGACAGCAGGGCGGATCACCGCCAACGGCGGGTGTCTGACGGCGAAGGGGCAGGCTCGCTGCGACTTGGAGGAACCGTTGGTCCTGAAGGCGGTGGAGTCCGCGGAGTTCATCCTGATCGACGTCCCCTCCTGCAAAGGCTGGGGGTACAGTCGGGAAATACTGCGCGGAAAAATGTCATAACAAACGACAGGATAACATGAGGAGTTGCGCCATGAACAAGTTGTTGCACATCATCGCGACGCCGCGCGGCGAAACGTCGAGCACGCGCAAGGTGTCTGACGTGTTTCTCGCCAGTTTCCGGAGCACGCATCCCGGCTGGAGTATCGAAGAGTTGGATTTGTCGAAGGAGGAACTGCCCTCGCTCACCGCGAAGCGGGTGGACGGCAAGTACGTGCTGCTTGGCGGCAAGGATCTCTACGGCGACCTGCGGGAGGCCTGGCAGGAGATCGTCGCCGAGATCGAGCGGTTTCTCTCGGCCGACGCCGTGCTAATCAGCGTGCCGATGTGGAACTTCGGCATCCCGTACACGCTGAAGCACTACATCGACGTCATCGTGCAGCCGACATACCTCTTCCGCTACACGGCCACCGGCGTGGAGGGGCTGGCGATGGGGCGCAAGATGGTGGTGGTCACCAGCCGCGGCGGCGACTACAGTTCGGAGGCGGCCAAGTCGGCGGACTTCCAGGAGCCCTATCTGCGCTTTGTGTTCGGCTTCACCGGCATCACCGACATCACCTTCATCAACGCCGAGCCGATGAACATGGGCGAGGAACCGGCGAAGCAGGCGCTGGCAGCCGCGCAGGGGAAGGCACGGAAGGCCGCAGCCAAGATCTGAACAGTGAACGTCCTTGGCGGGAGGGAGCACATGCCACGCGCCATCCCCATCGGCAACGGTAGTATCCTGATGGCGTTCGACAAGGACTATCAGTTGCGCGAGTTCTGCTTCCCGCACGTCGGCGAGGAGAACCACATGAAGGGGCGGCCGTGCCGCTTCGGCGTGTGGATGGACGGCGCGTTCAACTGGGTGCCAGACGGTTGGCGTGTGGCGTCCGACTACCTCGCCGATACGCTCGCCACCCATGTCACGCTCGTCAGCGAACGGCTCCGCATCCGCATCACCGCCAACGACATCGTGGACTTCCACGAGAACATCCACGTCCGCCGGCTGCGCGTGGAGAACCTCTCCAGCCGCGATGCCGACATCCGCCTTTTCCTCGCGCAGGATTTCCGGATCAGCGGCAACAAGATCGGCGACACCGCCGCCTTCCGCCCCGAGAACAACTGCCTGGTCCACTACAAGGGCGAACGCTACTTCCTGGCTAACATTTACGCAAACAAGAAGTACGGCATCGAGCATTTCGCGACGGGAAACAAGGAGGTCCCCGGGCAGGAGGGTACCTGGCGCGATGCGGAGGACGGCGTGCTCAGCGGCAACCTCATCGCCCAGGGCGCGGTGGACTCCGTGACCGGCATCTACCTGAGGATCGAGGCCGGCGGGGAGGAGACATGCTACTACTGGATCTGCGCCGGACGGAACTGGGGCGAGGTCTGCCAGCTCGACGAGCTCGTGCGCAAGAAAAAACCGGAGGGCATCCTTAAACGCACCATGGACTACTGGCGACTGTGGGTGGATAAGGAGAACCTCGACTTCAGCCTGCTGCCGGCGAAGATTGCACGGCTCTACCGGCGCAGCCTACTCATTGCCCGGACGCAGATCGACAACAACGGCGGCATCATCGCGGCGAACGATTCCGACGTCATCTACTTCAACCGCGACACCTACAGCTACATGTGGCCGCGCGACGCCTCCCTGGCCGCCTACGCCTTCGATCTGGCCGGCTATCCGGAGATCGGCGTGCGCTTCTTCAACTTCTGCGCGCGGATCATCGAGAAGGAGGGATACCTCCAGCACAAGTTCACCCCCACCGGCATGCCGGGGAGTTCCTGGCATCCCTGGTCGCGGGACCGGCGGCGCCAACTCCCCATTCAGGAGGACGAGACCGCGCTTGTGCTTTGGGCGCTGTGGAACCATTACCGGATCTACCGCGACATCGAGTTCATCAAGCCGCTCTACAAGCCGCTGATCAAGAGTGCCGCCGACTTCCTGATGAACTACCGGGACACGGACACGCGCCTGCCGCTGCCCAGTTACGACCTCTGGGAGGAACGCCACGGCGTACTCACTTTCACCGCCTCCACCGTGTATGGCGGGCTCGCCGCCGCCGCCAACTTCACCCGGCTCTTCGGCGAGATCGCGCTCGCCTCCGAGTACCAGACCGGCGCCGAGGAACTGAAGGCGGCTATGGTCAAGCACCTCTACCTGCCGGAGAAGAAGCGCTTCTGTCGCATGCTCGGCTACGGCGGGGACGACCGCTTGGAGATTGACGACACGGTTGACGCCAGCCTCTACGGCATCTTTGCCTTTGGCGTCTTCCCGCCGGACGACGAACGGGTGCGCGAGACCATGCGGCAGGTCGAGGAACGACTCTGGTGTCGGACGCCTGTGGGCGGCTTGGCGCGCTACGAGAACGATGCCTATTACCGCGTCAGTCAGGAGGTGCCGGGCAATCCTTGGTTCGTCACCACGCTCTGGCTCGCGCAGTACCGCATTGCCGCCAGCCGGACGCGGGAGGATCTCGCCGGGGCGCTGGAACTGCTGGAATGGGTGGCGGACCGCGCGTTGCCCAGCGGCGTGCTGGCGGAGCAGGTCAATCCGCTGGACAACTCGCCGCTCTCCGTCTCGCCGCTCACCTGGAGCCACGCCACCTTCGTGGCGGCGGTGCAGGAGTACCTCAACAAGTTGTTGGAGATCGAGAAATGCCCCGCCTGCGGGCACTCGCGGATATCCAAAACGCTGCCGTCCGCCACGGGTTGATCCGCCGACGAACGCAATGCCGATGTCCCCGCGACTGGCCGACTGGCCGACCCCGAGCACCGCCTGCCGCTGCACATCTACCTGCCCGAGGCGGGCGTCACACTGATGGAAATAGCCGACAACGTGAACGACGAATTGAAGCGCAGCAAACGGTGCCTGGTCGTGGTCGGCGAAGGGCTGGACGTGGGTGACATCGGTGCGCAGAGAGACCCCTTCGGCCACACCAGTTACAGTGCCAGCGAACGCACGGTGCAGCAGGTGGTGACCGCGTACCGCAACAAGGCGGGGCTGCGCGCCGCAGGCCATGCGCGAACGCGTCTGGATGGAGAAGTCGGGCGCTGCGGAATTGCTGGAAGACGCGCTTGGAAAATCCGAAGACGAGGGAGGAAGAAGATGACGATGCATATCGGAGAA
>JBAXJV010000024.1:0-14940 GCA_037137675.1 bacterium
CCAGCACACGCACTTCGCTCTCGCGCCCGGCGGTATCCTCGCCCTTGCCGCGGGCTGCGCCAATGGCCTTCGATGAGCGGTTGCGCTCGCCCTTCATGCGGTCAACCTCGGTCAACGCCTCGCGACGTTGCAGATCGGCAGCCAGCAATTGATCGAACAAATTGAGGTCTGCGCCACGCTTCGTCAACGCGCTGCGGACCTCGTCCGGCTTTTCTCGAATCAGCTTGATATCCAGCATTGGAAACTACCCTCAAAACAGGTATGGGTTACGGTTCATCCACAACTTAAATTTGGATACTACACAAACTACCCACATAGACGCAAGTCCGGGCAGTGCAGGCGGAGGGCAAGCGATTTGAGCGCTGAGGAAGATTTACTGCGAAACACGCCAAACGCGCAAAAGGGTGCGCTGAGGGATTGCGGGATATTGCGCCTGTTGCGGACGGTGAGCTGATGATTCATGTATCCGAGTCCCGCCCCGCCCACCCCGTAGGCTGTGAATCCATCAGGGCTAACGCAAATCGATCAGCGTGCCGGGGTACCTGATTTTCAATATCCGCACTGTGCCGAGCGTGCCGGGATTCCCAGTGCCATTGCCGACTCCGTTGGTGACGGAAAAAATGCCAAGATAAGTGCCATGCGACGGCACTTCCGCCAGCCCGGCGACCGGCTGCCCCAGAATCAGCTTCTCGATGTTCGTATCCGAAAAACCGATCGCCAGCGAAATACGTCCGCCACCGCCACCACCTTGCGGGTTGCCTGAGGTCCCCCCGTTACCGCCATCGGCTCGCAACACGCCGGTTGAGGCGCCATTGAACGTGTCACAGGTGATGAAAATCCCGCCACCGCCGCCGCCGCCGCCATAACTATTGGCAAGCGTCTGACTGGCCTTGACTTGGCCATTCAGGGTGATGTTCCCAGCATGAATCTGCACCACACCCCCGCCGGGTTGCGCGAATCCGGAGGGGTTGCCATAGCCATAGCCGCCGGGCGCGCCGGGCAGTAATGGGGCATTGGTGGAACCATAGGGACGTCCGCCCGCCGCGAGTGTAATGCTTCCGCCCGCCCCGCCATGGCCACTGCCGGCCCCGCGCGAGCCGTAAGTGGCTCCATAGGACGGTGCGTAGCAGGTGGCGCCGATCCAGGCAAAGCCATTGTTGTCGGCGTTGAATCCGGAACTTGTGCCCACAAGGAGATCTTTAAGGTCGAACAGGACTGCCGCACCGTTGGTCTGGTGGCTATAGGGAAAGATCCAACCGCCGCCAGCGATTGACGTCGAACCGGAGACAGCGACCCTTCCACCGTAGCGCTTTACGGCATTGGAGATGCCGCAATAAACATGCAACTGGCCATTATTGGTGACCACCAGATTGCCGCCGACGGTCAGAGCGGAAAATGCGGTCTGCAAATTACCCCCCAGCTTGAGTATGCCACCTCCGGTTATGGACAGGTTTGTTCCAACCGTCATAAATACGTGGGACAACTGGTTCGCCCCACCCAGTGTCAACCCGCCACGGTCCAGCAACACATTTCCACCCACACGCACAATCGGGTTCGTGGCCGTCACCGTCACTGACTTCAGAGCCTGTGTTCCCCCATACATAACGCCGCCAAGAGCCAGCCAGGAATTGCTCCAGATGGTCAAGTTGTTGGTCACCGTAAGAATGAAATCACCGTCGCCGAACGAGACGATGCTGTTGCTGACGACGAGCGAGTCGGCGTTCAGGGAGTTGAAGCCGGGAATGACCAGGCGCACGCCTTGGAAATTGTTGAACGGCTGCGTGACCAGTGCGGTATCCGGCAGGTATAGCGTCCCGTATTCCGCGGGATAGGTGTAGTTGCTGCCAGGTGCGACGGAGAACTGGGCACCGGGGGTTCCGATAAGGCTGCTGTAGATGATCGCGATGCGTCCACCGCCTCCGCTGGTGTCGGTCACATACCCATACCCGCCGGTTCCGCCCCGTGCGCGCACCACGCCGCTCGTCCCGCCGCCGAAGGATGCGCACGAGATCCAGATGGAACCGCCCGCGCCGCCGCCGTCGTAAGTCCCGCCTGTCCCCCCATCGGCTGTAAGCGTGCCGTTGATGGTTACATTTGTCGCCTCGATGCGGACCACCCCGCCACCGGGACCGAAGTCGCCGTCCGAGGTATAGTCGCCGCCGCCGCTTCCGGGCAGCACCGGAGCCGCAGGAGCGTCATTCGTGATGCCCCCGCCCCATACACGCCGTCTCCTCCTTTGCCGCCGTGCCCGCCGCCGGTGTTGAAGTTGCTGCCGTTACTGACGCCCTTGCCAGGACCCTGAGCCGTCTTGAAGCCCTTGCCATCGGCCAGGATCTGCCCACCCGCGTCCACCACGAGCGTCTCGCAGACGACATGAATCCTGTTGGTCATCGCATTGGTGGCCGTGGCAAGCGGGAGGGTCATGATCCCCTTGTTCAGGATCGTCACGTTCGCAGCCTGCAACCGGGTCGTCCAGTTGGTGAACAGCAGTGTGGCATTGGTAATGCTGAACGACGCCAGGCTCTCGGTCGGCTGGGAGAGCAGCACGGAGCCGTTGGTTACCACGACCGTGTCGCCGGCCCTGGGATAATCTGAAGCCGGCAGCCAGTTGGCGGCGGTGAACCAGTCGCCGGTGGCCGGACCGTTCCAGGTGCGCGTCTGCTGGGCTATTGATAAACCTGCTGACAGGAAGTACACCGCCAGCCACGTCACCGCCATCGCCGTCCGCTTCATAGCTGCCTCCTGAGTCTTTGCATCGGAACCTGTTGAGAATAACCCCTGCTGCGTCTCATATATCGGGGAGATTGTCAAACCCACCCCATGCCGACGGCCATTCGCATTCTGGCACACGGTCCACGCCAAAGCGTGAACTACAAACCCAAACCCGCCAGAAAACCTGCATGGTGTTCAGGCTTTACGCGGGCTGTGTATTCTCGAACGGCCGCCGGCGACCGGCTAGTGCCCGGACACCTCGCAGCCGATCTGGCAGGCGGCACCTGTCAACCCATCCGCATGAGCTTCGAGCGTCACCGCACCGGGCTCTCCCGTGGGGCGTACAACCGCCAGGGCACGGCCACGCCAGAGCGTATGCATGTTGCCGCGATAGGGTTCGGTATTGCAGGGATCGGCCGAGGCAACAGCCGCCAAGGTCCCCGGTCCTCGCAGGGTGAAATAGATCAGCTGCGCAGCCCAGGGCACCACAATCCCCTCCGCATCAACCGCCGTCACCGTCACGAAAGACAGATCGTCACGATCGGCCCGGATCGGCGCGCGATCCGGCGCAAGCACCAGTCGCACCGGGTCCCCGGCCGTGCGCAATCTGCTTGTCGCCACGATCCGCCCGCCATGCCAGGCCACGGCCTCGATAGCGCCCGGCTCGTAGGGGATCTTGAAATGCGCGACATACGTGGCCGATTCGCCGGACGGCTGCCGTCCCAGTGAGCGGCCGTTGAGTCGCAGCTCCAACTCGTCGCAGTCGAAGTAAACGTCCACCGCCAGCGTCTTCCCCTCTGCCCCGGGCCACGTCCAACTCGGCTGCAGGTCCAGCCAGCCCCACGAGCTGATCTTGATTTCCTCATCGCCCGGCACCGGCGCATGCACCGCGATATACGGCGCGCGGGCCACGCCCCACAGCACGTCGCGATAGTACGACTGCGGCCGCTTCCCGCCGCATATATCCAAATCGCCGCAATTGGCATGGTGCCAGGGCCACCCCATCATATGTCCGGGTGGCGTCGCATTCAGGCTGGTACGACCGATTCCCGATTCCCCCAGGTAGTCCCACGCCGTCCAGACGAAATCGCCCACCACGTACGGCAGTTTCTCGACGGCCTTCCAATACGCGAAGGACTGGTTCGCAAACGATTCGGTCGCCACGATGACCCGCTCTGGAAACCGCGCATGGTCGGACTCGTATTCCTTGAGTTCGTAATTGTAGCCGCACACGTCCAGCGCCGAGAACAAGCCATCGAGTTGCGACCAGGGGCCGGCGCCCCAAAGGTCGCAAATGCCGGCCGTTACCGGACGGGTGGGCTCGACCGCTCGCACATGATCCGCCAGCCGCCTGGCAATCCGCGCGGCCTCGGGATAACCGCGCTCGATCAATTCGTTGCCGATACTCCAGAGCACAACCGACGGATGATTGCGGTCCCTGCGCAACATGCTGTCCAGATCGCGCGAGCACCAGTCGTCAAAGTGCAGGTGGTAATCGAACGGCATCTTCTCGAGCTGCCAGACGTCGAACGCCTCGTCAATGACCAGCATCCCCAGCCGGTCGCAGGCGTCGAGAAACGCCGGCGAGGGGGGGTTATGCGCGCAGCGTACCGCATTGTAGCCGCTCGCCTTGAGCAGTTCGACCTTGCGCTCCTCCGCGCGATTGATCGTTTGCGCTCCGAGGGGCCCGCAATCGTGATGCACGCAGCCGCCCTTGAGCCGCAACGGCGTCTCATTCAGGACGAACCCCTCCGTGGCCGAAAACCGGATCGTGCGGATGCCGAAGGTCAGCGTTTGCGTGTCGAGCGTACCGGTTCCGTCGCGCAGCGTTGTCTCCAGCCGGTACAACACCGGTTCGTCAACCGACCAGCGCCGGGGCGATGCCACCCTCAAGTCCAGCACCGCACGCGTCACGGTGCCGGCGCTGGCCGCCACCGCCAGTTCCGTGCCCATCACCACCGCGCCATCGGGCGCGAGCACCCGGCACGCCAACGTGACAGCGCCCGTTACCGGCAGCGTATTGGCCACCTCCGCCGCGACGTTCACCAGCGCCTCGTCGTCCGTGACCGTCGGCGTCGTGATGGCCGTTCCCCACGGCACGAGATGCACCGGGGCCTGCACATGCAGCCAGACATGCCGGTAAATGCCGCCTCCCGCGTACCAGAGCGAATGCGGGGCCTGCTGCGTATTCAGACGCACAACCAATACATTGCGCGCGCCGGGAAGCAGCGCCTCGCTCAAATTCACGAAGAAACTTGTGTATCCATGGGGATGCTCCCCGACCACCCGGCCGTTGAGCCAGAACTCCGCATTGTGATAAACCCCCTCAAACTCCAAACAGACCTGCCGGCCGCGCCACGCTTCGGGAGCCTCGAACGTCTTGCGATACCATCCCCGTCCATCAACGAAGAAACCGCCAGCCGAGCCAGAGAGATAATCAGGCGATCGCGGCCGCTCAATGCTCATGTCGTGCGGCACGTCCAGCACCTCCCACGCCGAATCGTCAAACGCGGCCCCCAGGGCCGTAAACTCGTTCACAGTCCCGGTCGGCGCCAACTTGAAGCGCCACCCAAAATCAAATGATTCCATGCTCATCAGCCCACTCCTTTTTTTTGCCAGTACCCGCACAAAAACAATAGATCAGGGTTAGCACACGCTCCGGATTTCCCCGGTTGTCGGCAGCATCCACGTTTGTCGCCGGCCGCAGGAGCTGACGGAGATTTCCAGCCCCCCGTCATCTGTTTTTCGGATGGCCGCCACCGCGTCCTTCTGGCAACCGAATGTCCAGAGCGCGACAAAACTGGTTGCCGAGGCGCGCACCCGCAGCATCAGGGCGGACCGGGTTGTCGGCAGCGGATCCGTGTTTTCCGGAACAGGGTCGGTGGCCAGCACAAGGGAGGTGCCGGGGGCACCGTCCATCCAGAGCGAAACCCTCCCGCCAGCGTTGCCGGCGCGAAACGGCACGGTGGTCCATCCAGGCCCGGCCGCGAGCCGGACCGCGTTAGTGAAATGCTCGTACCCGCGGCATTCCCCGAGAGCCACGGGCTCCCCGCTGCCATCACCAAAGTCCATGTCGGAAGCGCCATGCATGGCCCAGTCCAGCTGGCGTTCGTGATCGGCCGAGACATTGAAAACGTCCAGCAGATACGCCCGCGTCAGCAGCACGGTCCGGTCCAGCCGCACCCCCGGATAGACATTGTCGTTCGTTGCACGGACCGCGCTGAATGCCGCTGACGCCTGAAAAGCCTCGAGGGCTCCGTCGGAAATCGAATCCCGCCACAAGTCGTACTCCCAGATGGAGTCCCCGCCCGCGTCATAGGGAAACATCGGCTTCTCGTCAACGGTTACGGTATTGTGCGCGATCGTGGTCCGGTTCCACGTCAAATGCCGCTTATCGCGGTAGCCCAGGGATACAAAGGGCGTCCCGGTGAGCATGCGCCCGAACACATGGATATCCAGATGCAGGGCGGCGGGAGACCGGTGGCCGGACCAGTGCCGCCCCCAGTACAGATGGAGCCCCGGCGCCTTTTCATCCGCCGGGTCGCTCCGCAGGATGGCAGCACCATGGACGGGGAAAAGCGAACAGCCGGCGAGGTGCCGTCCGGCGACGGAAAAGGGGCGATCGCGGGCAAAGGGAGCCTCCCCTTCCGGGAAATCGCGCTGTTCGATGCGCACGAACTCCAGCCCGGCATTGTGATTGTCCAGCCATGGCGGCAGCGCACCGTCCGCCCTTGCCGCCTTGCCGCCATTGATCTGCGTCAACGCCCAGGCGTAGCGCGGTTCGCCATAGACATCCCAGGCCGTGTTGAAAATGGGCCACCAGCAGGAGGTCCCTTGCAGATTCCGCTGCATGGAGTCGTGCAGCATCGAGTAGTCCCCGTTCGCGAAGGCCTGATAGAGCAGGGCGTCGAATGCGGCCGTCAGTGATTTCAACCCCTTGGGGCCCCATCCCCGATGCTCGTCAAAGCCCTCGTCCTTCAAGCTCTGCGGCCATTCGCGCCGCCAGAGATATACCCCGGTATGCTCCATGATCCGGAAACATTCGCAAACCAGCCCCAGCACCAGCGCATGGTAGCCGACGGTTCCTTCCCATTGCATGCCGTCCGCCAGGAAATCATGCCGCAGGGTATGAATCAGCCCGTACCGCCAGCGGCCCATGGACAAGTACCCGTAGAACGCATCGTGCATCCATTGCCGGTGGCCAAGTGCCGCCGCTACGGAAAGTCGGCCGGTCGCGTTCATGACATTGTGATTGTTGCAGGCCCGGTGGTCCAGATGGTCCAGGGCATGGCTGAATGTCCAGAGCATGCCGCGCATCCGGTTATCGTCGTCCGCGGCCAGGGCGCCGGACGACAGCAGGTCATAGGCACGGGCGGCCGCGATGGCATCGTTATGCTCATGCCCGGTCCATTTGGCGACATTGGCGGCGGCCCCGGCCGCCAGCAGCATCGCCTCGATCGCCCGCTGGCGATGCCGCTCGTCCCCGGTCATCTGCGCAGCCAATGCATGGCGAAAGGCCAGATTCAGCCATGGCAGCAGAGGTCCGCCCCAGTCCGGAGGCCCACCCTCGTCCTTGTAGGCGGGCAACGGCTTGTCCAGATCGCATGACGCGAGCAGATGCTCCAGCCCCTGCACATCGGCACGGATGCCGGCGGCGACTCGCTGCCGCGCCCTCTCGAGCTGCGCCACCGTTGTGAACACGCGTGGGGATGGTGGCATCTGCGGCGGCATGATGCCAAACGGGTCATAATCCACCCTGGACAGGATTTCAGGAAAAGCACGGGGAGTGATGGGATCCGGGTACATAATGGTTCCTCTTTAGCCGGTGAAGGAGTTGATCTGCTGGCATGCGCGGTTGGACAGACCATAGCCGAAGCCATTTTCCCGGGCAACTCGTTTTCTGCCGATTCCTGCCGATTCCCATGATGGCAGCCGCACCGCACGAATGCAGGCTGAAGCCTGAACACCATGCAGGGCGTACGGCGGGTTCGGGTTTGAAGTTCTCTACCATCCCATAGAATTTCCTGAATGATCTCGCGCAGAGGCGCGAGGGAGAGAGAGAAAAGATAAGAAATTGCGCAGTCGGCGGGTACGAGGGCGGGCGACGGGGGGAGAGAATTACGAATTAGGAATTATGAATTGGGGACGCCTGGAAACCAGCGCAGGCTGCCGTCATAGTGTTGTGGTCCGGTTTCTGCGCTGGCAGACGAAATATGGGAAACTGCAACAAGGATCGCAGCCAGAAACAGCGGGCGGGACGGGCACCAGCGTGCGGTCTTTTTCATCCGCGGAAAGGTGCCGTAACGTATCCGGTAAATCAAGCCCGGCGTTACTGTTCCCAGGGCTGCTGCCGGGACCAGCGGGAAAAAGATTGAATGCAGGAGAACCCGATCTCGGCAGCAATCGCCTTTTTTGACCAGCCTTTTTTCAGTAACTGGCTGACCTTGCGCCGCCGGCAGTGATCAATGTAGGTGTGCACGGTCATGCCTGCCCGTCGCTGAAAGAGGCGCATGAAATGGAATTTGCTGAAGCCGGACACTTCCGCCAGGGTGTCCAGTTTCGCATTGCACCCGCAGGTGGCGTCCAGGTGTTCCTGGATCGTTTCAATGACCCGGTCTGTTTCGGCGGCCTGCCCGGGGACAGTACCGGTGCCGTGCCCGCGTGCCACGATGGCCGCGGTGAGAGCGCCGGTCAGTGCCAGTACCCGTGCGCGAACGACGGCGGACGGCACACCGCCGTCCGGCATGCACAAATGTGCAATGGTGGTTGCAAAGTTTAGGCCGGTATCCGACTCATGGCCTGCAATGATCGTCGTGTCTTCGGGGGTTTCCCTGCCGTTGGTAATAACCACACGCCGGGCTACGAACTTGTGTTTCATGATGCCGATCCAGAGTTGTTCGGCCCGGCGGGAGGCCGGGCCGAAGCCGACCTGGTGGTCATCCCCGGGAACAAATACCGCAACCGTTCCGGGAACAAGGCGATACACCCCGCCGAAACAACCGTAGACCACTTCGCCCGACAGGGTGATGACGATTTCGACATGGGGATGGGAGTGCCGGTGCGTACGCGCAAAGGCGCGGGCGCGGGGGTTGAACGAGGGCTCCGCCTCGAAGCCGGCGCCCGGTGCCAGCACCCGCCATGTGGCAGGCGTAAGTAGAATATGCAGCTCCCGCGCGCTGAAAAGGCGGTTGCCATCATGACAATATTGGTTAACTTTTCGCAACATTGGTCTGTTGTCCGGCGTAATCATATCCCGCATACTGTCTGGCATGCAACACCTGATTGGACAGGGTTAAAGGAGAAACAGATGCAGGATATGAAACTGGCGATGAACGGTGGTCAGAAGACGGTAACTCTTTCCGCGCCCGCGTGGCCTGTGAGCGGCGCCTTTGAACAGAAGCAGATGGCCGAGGTGGTCAAGAGCGGCAAGTGGAGCTGGCTTGGCGACAACGAACGGCAGTTCTGCGAGGACTATAAGAAATTTATCGGCACCAAGTATTGTCTATGCCTCGCCAACGGAACGGTAACCCTCCAGTGCGCGCTTCAGGCTGTCGGCGTTGTACCCGGCGATGAGGTGATCGTTCCCGGCATGACCTGGGTGGCCACCGCGCAGGCGGCGCTGGACATCGGCGCCACCGTGGTGCTCGTGGATGTAGACCCGGAAACCCTGGGATTGAGTCCGGCCGCCGTCGAAAAGGCCATTACCCGGCGCACCAAGGCCATCGTGCCGGTGCATCTCTTCGGTTGCATGACCGACATGGATGCCATCATGAAGATCGCCCGCAAATACAAACTCAAGGTGGTGGAGGATGTCGCCCACCAGCATGGCAGCCAGTGGCGCGGAGTTTCCGCCGGGGCCATCGGTGATGCGGGCAGCTATTCGTTCCAGCAGAGTAAGGTGCTGACCTCGGGCGAGGGCGGTGCGATCACCTGCAACGATCTCAAGGTGTACGAGACCAGTTTTGCGTTGAAGCAGGTGGGGTGGCGGCCGGCCAATGCGGCCAGGCTGCCGTATTCCGACATGGTGCCAGGCAACGAGTATGGCCATAACTACAGGATCACCGAGATGCAGGCGGTGCTGTTGCGCGGCGGACTGAGCCGGCTTGCCGCACAGACCGCCCAGCGCGAGGAAGCGGCTGCTTTCCTGGCCAAGGGATTGAAGGACATCGGCGGTCCCCTGCGCACCGCCGTGCGGGATCCCCGGGTGACGCGGCAGGCGTACTATGCCTTGACGCTCCATTACGATATCGCCAAGGCGGGTGGTGTGAGCAAGCAGGCCTATCTCGCGGCATTGCACAGCGAAGGAGTTCCGATGGGCGATATCTACTGGCCGGTCTATCGCAGCCCGTTGCTCAACCTCTATGCCAACACCAGTCCGGTGCCGTTCCGGGATCAGAAACGTATTCAGAATTTCCGGACCATGCGGTTGCCGAACGTCGAAAAGGCATGCGCGGAACGCAGCATGGTGTTGACACACACGGCCTTGTTGGGTTCAAAGGCCTATCTCCGGCAGCTTCTGGCGGCCGTGGAAAAGGTGAATGCCAGCCTTGCCAAGGTGGAGGATGCCTACCGCAAGAATACCAAAGTTGTGGAGAAGAAATTCAAGAAGCGCGGATAACATGAAGATTGGTTTTGGCCGTTCGGATGTCACGCCGCGGGTCGGCGTGGAGTTGTCGGGGTTCGGCCCCTATATCTGTCGCCATTCCGTGGGCGTGCGCGACCGGCTTTGGGCGCGCGCCATGGCTTGCGAGCAGGGCGGGAAGCGCTGGGTGCTCGTCAGTTGTGATCTCATCGGCATGGAGTTGTGGATCACCCGCCGCGTGCGGGATTTGGTGCACGCGGCGACCGGTCTGCCGCCCGATGCCCTGATGCTGCATTGCACGCACACCCACAGCGGGCCCAATACCGGCGGTTACATCGGGTGGGGGGCGCCGGATGAGCCCTACCTGCTAACCGTGTCCAAACGCATCGCCAAGGCGGCCATCGCGGCCATCACCGATCTGCGCGAAGCCATCGTATCGCTGGGCGAAGCTCCATGTGAAGGCATTGGTCACAATCGGGAATACGATCCGCAGGTGCCGCCGCTCGATCAGTTGCTCGATCCGGCCTGGCGCCCTGCGAAGCCGGAACTGACCGACACCGTGTGCCGTGTCTTCAAAGTGGAATCGGCCGGCAAAATCATTGGGTTCATGAGCTACTTCGGCTGCCATCCCGTAGTTTGCTGTGCCGAGTCGCATTGGATTCATGGCGATTACTGCGGTGTGGCCACGAACATCCTCGAACGTGAAATGCCCGGCGCCACCGGCATGTTCCTGCAGGGGGCGCAGGGTGATGTGAATACCTGTGTCGCGCACCAGACCGAGCCCGATTCGCTGCGGGCGCTCGATGTGATTGCCGCACGCTATGCGGCGGGTGTCCGTCGCGCGCTGGCCGCCTGCCGCCCCGTGGCGGCTGACACCATCGGGTTTCACCGCCGGACCGTCACCTTCACCCGCAAGCCATGGGATCTGGCGCACCTTAAAAAAATGCTCGCCGAAAAAGAGGCGTTTGTAACGTGTGAGGCGACGGATGATGACTATAAAGGAAATGCCCATCCGGATAGTGTTCGCATGAACACGGTGTATCTCACCGCATTGCGCCGGCTGGTGGCGCGTGGTGAGCAGGGGTTGCCGTTTGAGGAACCCACGGAGATTCAAGGCCTGCGTCTCGGACCGGTTGTGTTTGTGGGTTCGCCGTTTGAAACCTTCCAGGCGATCAAGAATGATGTGGTGGCCGGTTCCCCGATGCCTGTGACGCTGGTCATGAGTTTTTGCAATGACAGCGGCGGCTATGCCACGGATCATACCGCAGCGGTGCGGGGTGGGTATGCCGCGGATATGGTGCCGCTGATCATGGGAGTACGACCGTTCGCCTCAATACATGATGAACTGGTCAAAGGACTGCTTGATGTTGCCGGTGCTCTTGCCTGAATGTTCCGGCGCCTATGTTTCGCATATCCAATCCGCTGATCCGCAACACCGTCATCAAGATGGGGTCGGATGGTTTGTGGGGTTTTCAGACGGCCATGATTGCGCCTGCCACATTTTTCGCGGTCTCGCGAATCGTCATCAGCGTGGCTGTGCCATTTGGGCATTGATCTCTCGGCAGCCGGCGCGGAGTGCCTGAACCACGGCGCGGGCGCGGCGGTAATCTTTTTCCAGCGCGTTTTTCCGGCTGCCCGCCGATAGAGCCCGACCCCCTCCGGCATCAGCCAGTGATCGCGAAGCTTTCCCGTGATCAGGCAGAACAGGGCGCCAACCCGTACATCCGTACCGGGTGAGCCCGCCCGCGCATGTGTTGCGCGTGTTGCGGACGATGGGTGGCCGCACAGGTGGCAAACTGGGTATTCCAAGCCGACAAATCACTGCGACGGGCACCCTATTTACGTCGCCGCCCCCCGCCCCCGTAGGCAGTGAATCCGTCAGTTTGTCGGTAGGTGGCAGAGCCAAACACACGCCTTGCGTCTTCCCGCACTGCACCTTTTTTGTACCCTTTGCCTGCATCCTGGAGAGGGAATCAAAGGGTACACCAGTAAACACAAGGAGCACTGCCGGAAGCGTGCAACAGCCTTAGAATCCTTGTAAACACAGCTTTATATTGAGGTGCCCGGGGCGGGAGTCGAACCCGCACACCCTTGCGGATAGAGGATTTTAAGTCCGCTGCGTCTGCCATTTCGCCACCCGGGCGGTGCAACGCCATCATGCGGCTAAGATGGTATGATTGACAAGCACTCTTGCGCTCTGTGAATTAAACCACAGCGTCCCATGGGACGCAGGCTGTCAGGCTGAAGGCTGTTAGACTGTTAGTAGATCCGTGCATTTCTGCCTGTATTTACTTCGTGGCATTTATGAAATTAAATTCGCGACTTCCGCCGTTTTACCTAACAGCCTGCAGCCTGAACCGCTACAGCCTTGGCGGACCTGCGGGACGCTCTGTGAATTAAACTTGCATCTGCTCGGGTGTTCGGTGTTCAGTGTCCGTAGTCCGGTGTCCGGTGTCCGGTGTCCGGTGTTCGGTGTTCGGTATTCGGTATTCAGGGTTCAGGGTTCAGGGTTCAGTGCTCGGTGTTCAGTGTCCGTAGTCCGTAGTCCGTGTTCGGTGACAGGAGTCTAACAATCATGACAGTACCACGCTGTGATCTTCCCGCTTGGCGCGCCGTGGAAGCCCACGCCCGCGAAATGCAGAATCTGCATCTGCGCGATCTTTTTCAATCCGACCACGCCCGCGGGCAACGCATGACGCAGGAGGCCTGCGGACTTTATCTGGACTACTCCAAGAACCGCGTCACCGATGAGTCGCTAACCAAGCTGCGCGCTTTGGCGGAAGCCTGCGGACTGCGCGAAGCCATCCTCGCGATGATGAGCGGCCAAAAAATCAACGCTACGGAAAACCGCGCCGTCCTGCACACTGCCCTGCGCAACCGCTCCAACCATCCCATCCTCGTGGATGGGCGCGACGTCATGCCGGAAATCAACAGCGTGCTCGACCGTATGTCGAAAATGTCGCGTCAGGTCCGCGCCGGGGAGTGGAAGGGGTTCACGGGCAAGCCAATCCGCAACATCGTCAATATCGGCATTGGCGGCTCGGATCTAGGCCCCGTGATGGCCTACGAAGCTCTGAAATCATATAGCGACCGCCGCCTGACTGTTCGCTTTGTGTCGAACGTGGACGCCACTCAGCTGGTCGAGCAAACCCGCGACCTGGATCCATCCGAAACGCTCTTTATTGTGGCCTCCAAGACCTTCACCACCCAGGAAACCATGACCAATGCGCAGAGCGCACGCGGCTGGCTGCTGGACGCGCTGCGTGATCCGGCAGCCATCGCACGACACTTCGTGGCGGTCTCAACCAACACGGAAGAGGTTGTGCGCTTCGGCATTGACCCGGACAACATGTTCGGCTTCTGGGACTGGGTCGGCGGCCGCTACTCGCTCTGCTCAGCCATCGGGCTGCCGCTGATGATCGCCATCGGACCGGAAGCCTTCATCAAAATGCTGGAGGGCTGCCACGCCATGGACCAGCACTTCGCCACGGCGCCATTCGAGCGCAACCTGCCCGTAACACTGGGCCTGCTGGGCATCTGGTACAACAACTTCTTTGACGCGCAAAGCCAGGCGATTTTGCCGTACGATCAATATCTCAGCCGCTTCGCGGCCTACTTCCAACAGGGCGACATGGAAAGCAACGGCAAAGGCGTTGACCGCGCCGGCCGGCCAGTGCGCTGGCAAACCGGGCCGGTACTCTGGGGCGAGCCCGGCACCAACGGCCAGCACGCCTTCTACCAGCTCCTGCATCAGGGCACGAAGTTAATCCCATGCGACTTTATCGGTTTTTGCCGCTCGCAAAATCCGCTCGGCAACCACCACGCCATTTTAATGGCCAACTTCTTCGCCCAGACCGAAGCGCTGGCCTTCGGAAAAACGGCGCAGGCCGTGGCCGCTGAGGGAGTTGATCCGGCGCTCGCGCCATTCCGTGTATTCGAGGGCAACCGTCCAACAAATACATTGCTGGCCGATGAACTGACCCCCTACACCCTGGGCGCATTGATTGCGCTCTACGAGCACAAGATATTCACGCAGGGGATTATCTGGGACATTTACTCCTTCGACCAGTGGGGCGTGCAACTCGGCAAGCTCCTCGCCGACCGCGTGCTCAAGGAACTGCAAGACGCCAGCGCCCCCACCCTGCAACACGACAGCTCAACCAACGCCCTGATCTCACGCTATCGCGCTCGCCGCTAAGGCGTGCACATGCGCTACCTGTACACCATTTTGGAGTGCGGCGGCGTGGCCCCGCTTTTCGTTGGACATTGCGAACATTCCCAAATGTGCGGCTAAGCTTCTGTTTTCCGGTATGAACTAGTCACCTTATCAGCCTCAGCGGCTCACCGTGACGGTTCGCCCTACCCATGTCTGGTTCTCAAGAACCGCCTGATGCAAGGTAGGGCGAGGCGTCTCGCCGAGCCGTCTTTGCGGCTAAAAAGTGGCTGTTAGGGAGAAAAACAGCGCCGCTTAGCCGCACATTTCTCACGCACATTTGGAACAATACGATGGACTTGACAATCGGCGCATGATCAGCGTTCGTTTCAGACATGTCTGAAATTATTGACGTTCTCGCAAAGCACAACTTCACCGCTGATCTGAGAAACCAGGGTTCAGGGTATCAGGGTTCAGGTAAAATCCGGCCTGA
>JBAXJV010000025.1:0-14773 GCA_037137675.1 bacterium
CATGGTTGGTGACGTTCAGGGCTGCAACTGTGTGCTGGTGGACGATCTTTGCACAACGGCGGGCACGCTCAGCGCGGCGGCGGGAATTCTTAAAAAGAACGGGGCGGCCGATATTTACGCGGCCGTGACGCACGCGCTGGTGACGCCGCTGGGCGTGGAACGGCTGCGCGCGGCGCCGATCAAGGAGTTCGTGGCGACCGACACCGTGCCGCTGCGGTCAGACACGACCGCGCTGCCGATGAAGGTGCTTTCGGTAGCAGGGCTGCTCGGCGAAGCAATTCTGCGCATTCATGATAATCAATCGGTTTCTTCGCTGTTCAAAATCTAAGAGCTTTATAAGGAGACACGTATTATGCAGACCGCCTCAATTACACTGAATGCGACCACGCGCACATTGTGCGGGGGTGCTTCTTCCCGCCGTATGCGCCGCGACGGTATTCTGCCAGCCAACGTCTACGGTGAGCACGGCGCCCGCGCCGTGCAGGTCAAAACCAAGGATTTCGAAACCATGCTCCGGCACTCGGCCAGCGACAACTTGCTGATCAATCTGGTGGTGGACGACGGACAGCCGGTGAAAGTTTTGCTGCGCGAGCTGCAGCATCACCCGGTTGACAACGCGCTGCTGCACGGAGATTTTCTGGAAATTTCGATGACCCGTAAAATGCGCGTCACGATCCGCATCGCATTTGTCGGCGAGCCGGTGGGCGTTACAATCGAAGGCGGCATTCTGCAGCACTCTTTGCGGTCCTTTGAAGTCGAGTGTCTGCCGGGCGATATTGTGGACTCGTTTCCTGTGGATGTCAGCCAGCTGCACAAAAATGAATCGCTGCTCGTACGCGATGTGAAGTTTGACTCGAAGTACAAGGTGCTCACGTCGCCGGAGCTGGCGGTAGCGACGGTAACCGAGATGGTGGCGGAGGTTGTGGAAGCGGCCCCGGTTACAGTGGAAGGCGCGGCGGCGGGTCCTGAGGTAATCGGCAAGAAGAAGGAAGGCGCCGAGGAAGCTGCAGCGTCCGAGGGCGGCAAGGACAAGGAAGCGGCGGGCGGCAAGGCTGAGGCTGGCAAGGACAAGGCTGCGCCGAAGGAACACAAGGCCAAGAAGGCTTGAGGCAGTGAAAGAGGAAGCTACGAAGCACGCGAAAGATGCGAAAATGGGAACGGCGCATGAGGGGTTCTCGAACCGGGCCTTTTCGCACTTTTCGCGTGCTGCGTAGTTTGAACCGATGAAAATGATTGTCGGCCTTGGCAATCCGGGGCGTGAATACGCGCGCACGCCGCACAATGCCGGGTATTTGGTTGTGGATGAGTTGGCGTTGCGCTGTGGCGTCTCGTTCCGGGTGCTAAGGAAGTTTGATGCGGAGGTTGCGGAGGGGGCGGTGTCCGGGGGTAGTGCTGTGCTGTTGGTTAAGCCGTTGACCTTCATGAATGCCAGCGGCGCGGCGGTGTCCTCGCTGCTGCGGTATCGCGGAGGCTTGGCGCCGGATTTGCTGGTGGTGGCGGATGATGCGGATTTGGATGCGGGCGTGCTGAGGTTAAGGCCTGGCGGAGGCAGCGGCGGGCATCGCGGTCTGGCGTCGGTGATCGAGCACCTTGGCACTCCGGAGTTTGCGCGGCTGCGGATCGGCATTGGCCGTTCTGCGGCGGTGCCGGAGCTGGTTGAGCAGGTATTGCGTCCGCTGGATGCGGAGGCATGGACGGCGATGTGCGGGACAGTCAGGCGTGCGGCGGACGCCGCAACCTGCTGGCTTGAGCAGGGTTTGGAAACGGCGATGAATCGTTTTAATGGACGGCCCACGACGGGCGTGATCGAAGAAGGAGAGCGGGCATGACATACGAAGGTTTGTTTATCTATCACGAACGGCTGCCTGAGGATCGGGTGGAAGGCATTACGGGCCAGATCCGTGCCGAGCTCGAAAAGCATGGCGGCAAGGTGCTCGAAGTGCGCCCGATGGGACGCCGTGCATTTGCCCGTCCGATGCAGAAATGCGAGGCAGGGTGGTTTGTAAGCGTATTTTTTGAGATCACGGCGGACAAGGTTGTTGCCTTAATGCCGCGCTTTCAGCTGATGGAAGATGTGTTCCGTACGCAGATCAACAAGCTGCCGAAGGGCATTCCTCCTCCTCCGGCGCCGCGTGAAGATCGCCCTGCGCGCGATGATCATGACTATCGCGGAGCGCACGACCGGTATTCTCGCTAGGGCTGATGGTCATGAACGCTTCGGTTAATCGTGTTCTGCTGCTTGGCAACCTGACCCGTGATCCGGAGGTGCGCTACCTTCCCTCGGGGCAGGCTAATGCCGCGCTGCGGATGGCAACGACCAGGCGGTTCAAGACTCAGCAGGGCGAGGAAAAAGAAGAGACCTGTTTTGTGGATGTGGTGGTCTGGGGCAAGCAGGCTGAGGCATGCGGCCAGTACCTTTCCATGGGCTCGCCGCTTTTCGTTGAGGGGCGGCTGCAATACGAAGAGTGGGAGAAGGACGGGCAGAAGCACAATCGCGTGAGCATTGTGGCGGAACGCACCCAGTTTGTGGGCGCTCCTCCGCCCAGGCGGGCGAATGATGACGGCGGTGCTGCGCAAAGCGCGCCCGAAAAGGCGGCGGCGCGCAAGGCGGTGGCTCCGGCTGCAAGCCCGGCACCCGCAGGTCTGAACGCAGGTGCGGCACCGGGATTGCACGACGAGGATAATTTGCCGTTCTAGTGTGGAATTGCGAAGAGTATTTGGAGTAATTAAGGAGAACGAATATGGCTATGCGTGCTGGCGGCAGAGACAAAGACAGAGACCGAGATCGGGACCGTGACAAAGACCGGGACCGTGACAACAACATGCCGGGTGGCGTGATGCGGCGTCGCGTGATGCCGATGGAAGGGGTCAAGGAAGTGGCCCTGAATGACCCGGAATTTCTGCGGCGATTCGTGACTGAGCAGGGTAAAATCATGCCCCGCCGCCGGACAGGCTGCACCCCCGAACAGCAGCGGAGAATTGCCAAGGCGATTCGCCGTTCGCGTGTTGTGGGTCTGGTTAAATAATTACGCCACACCATTTTTGTTGGTACTCCAAAGGAGAACGCCCATGGCGATTGAAGTAATGCTGATGCAGGATGTCGAAGGACTCGGCGCGCTGGGCGCCGTCGTTACGGTCAAGGATGGTTACGCCCGCAATTATTTGCTGCCCCAGAAGCTTGCGGCCCCGGTGACGGCGGCCACGCGTCGCCGGATGGTCAAGCTTCAGGCCGCGCAGCTGGTTGAGCGCGAGGCTGCGATACAGAAGATGCGCGAATTTGCGGCCAGTATGTCCGGCAAGGATTATACGATTGCGGTCAAGGTCGGCGTCGAAAACAAGATTTTCGGGTCCGTGAACAGCGCGGATGTTGTCGAAGCGCTGCATGCGCAGGGGTTCGATGTCGAGAAGCACGCCGTGCAACTCGAAGCCCCGATTAAGGCGCTGGGCAACTTCGAGGTCAAGGTTCGCGTCCATCCTGAAGTCGAGGCGACGATCAAGGTGGCTGTAGTCCAGAAGGGCTAGCCCCGGCACGCTCATGGCCACCGGCATTCCCACTCCGGCCGCCGCGCCGCGTTTGGATCGTGTGCCGCCCCATAGTGAAGAGGCGGAACGCGGCGTTCTTGGATGCCTGTTGTTGGACTCCGCGCGCGTGCTTGACCTGTGCCTGGCGCAGCAGTTGAGCGCTGACGCCTTCTATCATCCGGCGCACCGGGCTGTTTTTGAAGTCTGCCTTGAGATGGTCAGCGAGAGCCGCCCGATTGACCTGCTCACGGTCACCGAACGTTTCCGGTCCACCAATCTGATAGACCGGATTGGCGGTCCGGCCGTGCTCGACCAGCTCGTGGACGCTATTCCCACCGCCGCTCACGCCGAATACTACATTGACCTGGTCCGCCAGAAATATCTGCTGCGCACCGTAATTGACCGGGCGCGCGAAGCCGAGCGGCTGTGTTATGCCGAGGAGGGGCGCGCCGACGAAGTGCTTGGCCAGGTCGAGCAGTCCTTCTATGAAATCAGTGAACGGCAGCATGGCCAGATGCCGTCCTGGCCCTCCGTTGTCACCGCGCTGGTCGGCGAGATTGAGGCGATCAAGTCCGGCCAGCACGTCATGGCCGGTATTTCGACGGGATTTCTGGACCTCGATAAGGTTCTGCTCGGACTGCGGCCGTCGAATCTGATTATTCTCGCGGCGCGCCCTGCGATGGGCAAAACATCGCTGGCCATGAACATCGTCGAAAATGTCACCGCAGGCACTGCCAACTACCGCGGGCCGCCGCGACCGGTGGGTGTGTTCAGTTTGGAAATGTCATGCGCCGATCTGGCGCGCCGCATGATCTGCTGCCGCGCCGAGGTGTCCTCGCATCAAGTCATGCAGGGAATTGTCACGGCGCCCAATCACCGGAAGCTTGTGAACGCCGTGGATTGTTTGTCCAAGGCTCCGATTTTTCTGGACGATACGGCCGGCCTGGACATCATGGAGTTGCGCTCGCGCGCGCGGCGCATGCAGAAGAAGCACAAGGTTGAGCTGATCGTGATTGACTACCTGCAGCTTGTGCGCTCCGAAGCTTTCGCGCGGCAAAGCCGCGAACGGGAAATTGCGCATGTGTCCGCCACGCTGAAAGGCATGGCCAAGGAGCTGAACATTCCCGTGCTGGTGCTGAGCCAGCTCAATCGCAACCCGGAAACCCGCGACAAGCAGGGAGTGCCGAAAATTTCCGACCTGCGCGACTCGGGTTCGCTTGAACAGGACGCTGACGTCGTGCTGCTGCTGCGCCGCCCCTGCAAAAATCCCGACGACCCGCGTTACGATGAATCCATGCCGGGGCTCGCAATTGTGGACGTTGCCAAGCATCGTAACGGGCCGACCAACGACGAAGTAAGGCTTTTGTTCGACGAAGATTTTACACGCTTTCGTGACTGCGTGCGCAACGTGTCCGGTGGCCCACCGCCGAACGGCGACAACGGCGGGATGCGGCAATGAATATACGGCGCCTTGGCGTAATGCTGACGTGCGTGCTGCTGTTTGCTGCGACTGGCGTGCGTGCGGAAACCGTGCAGGAGGTCCGGTTTGCGGTGGATGGTCCGGGCGCGCTGGACACGGCCTATTTGATCGCGCACACAGTGATCCGCGCCGGGCAGACGTTCGATCGCGGCGCGCTGGAACAGGACGTGCGCACGCTGCTTAAGGCCGACCGGGTTTCGACTGTGCAAGCCGACGTCAGTGATGCAGGGAATGATGCGGTGATACTCACCTACCGCATCCGGCCCAAACTCAAGCTGATTGAGGACGTGCTGGTGAAGGGCAATGATTACTATAACATCAGCCACATTCAGGATTTAATGGGGCTGAAGGCCGGTGATTTTGTGAACGATCCGGCCGTGGCCGCCGCAGTTTCCAAAGTCAAACAGGAGTATCGCAAGAAGCGTTTTGTGTTTATCCGCGTAAGCTGGAAGCTGGCAATAGTCAACGACCGTGAAGGCACGGCGCGTCTGATTGTAACGCTGGACGAAGGCAGTCGCACCACCATTCACAGCTTCAATTTCACCGGTAACGAGCACGTCAGCCGGCTGGATCTGAAGGAAGCTGTGGGGCTGGAATCCTGGTATAACCCGATCGGATGGTTTACGCGCAAGCCGTACGATCAGGACGAACTTGAAGCCAACCTTGATCGTATAGTCCAGGTCTATCAGAAAATGGGCTACCTCGATGTCCGCGTGGCGCAGCCGGTTGTGAAGGAGGGTGGCGACGGACGCTACGACGTGACCTTTCCAATCACAGAGGGGCGCCTGTTTCGGGTGCGTTCTATGACGGTAGCCGGCGCGACGATCTATTCCACCAATGTCCTGCGGTATGTGATCATGCTCAGGCCCGGAGAAGTGGCTGCGGTGGACGCCTTGCACAACGCGGCCAATGCCTTGCGCGACTATTACGAAGAACGCGGCTACATGCGCACCCGCGTGAGTTTCGAGAATGCGATGGACGATGCTGCCGGTCTGGTGGATGTGTGTTTCACAGTGCATGAAGGTCAGCTAACCACCATCCGGGATGTGGTGATCCGCGGCAATGCCATCACGCGCGACAAGGTGATCCGTCGCGAGCTTACCGTATACCCCGGCGAAACTTTTAACGGCGTGCAGATGCGACGCAGTGAAAACCGTCTGAAAAATCTGGGGTTTTTCTCGACGGTCGAAACCTACGAAGAGTCTACTGCGGTCTCCAACCGCAGCGATCTGGTCTATGAAGTCGAAGAGCAGCGCACCGGTCAATTTATGGTGGGCGCCGGGTTTTCGAGCATTGACCAGATCATTGGTTATGCGGAAATCAGCCAGGGCAATTTCGACATTCGCGGCTGGCCGTTTGTTGGTAACGGGCAGAAAGCCAAGGTCCGCGTAGAGGTCGGCAGCAACCGCCGCGATCTGATCGTGTCGTTCGTCGAGCCATGGTTTTTGGACCGCAAGTTATCGCTGGGTGTGGATTTGTATTACCAGCAGCGCCAATACGACAACTACAACCAGAATCGCATTGGTTCCGCCTTGAGCCTGGGCATGAGCCTTGGCGGGCCGCACCGGCTGGACTGGGTCTATCGTATTGAGCGGGTCGACACGAGCGACATTGCGGATACCAACGGCTACGTCTACGTGGACAACTCCGGTAAAACCAACCTCTTCAATTTCGTTGAATCGCCGAGGACGGAGAGTTCGCTGGCTGCGACCTGGAGCCGCGATACGCGCAACAGCGTTTTTCTGCCGAGCCGTGGCACGCGTCTTTATGCGACAAGCATGCTGATGGGCGGGCCGATGGGCGGCGACACGGAGCTGTACCAGATGGACGTCGGAGTCGCCGCGCACGTCTCGCCGTGGTGGGGGCACATTCTGAACGGACGTGTGCGGGCGCAGGTGGTGGACGGATTAACGGGCAGCGATCAGGTGCCGGTTTCAGAACGGTTATTTGCCGGAGGTTTCCGCACTATCCGGGGTTTCCAATACCGCTGGGTGGGCCCTAAAGGTGTGGCGGTGGATAATGGCGACGTGCGTCCGATCGGCGGCCAGACGCTTGCGATTGCGACTGTAGAGTACACTATCCCGATCATCAGCAAGCTGCGTTTTGCGACCTTTGTAGATGCCGGAAACGTCTGGTTTGATCCCTACGAAACGGACTTCAGCCGCATCGCGGTGGGCGCGGGATTCGGCATCCGCCTCAACATTCCGGGTTTCCCGATCCGGCTTGACTACACCTGGCCGCTCCAGCTTGACGATCCGAATACCCGCACTGAACGGTTCAGTTTTGCGGTAGGCTATGGCTTCTGAACAACGACAAGAAAGGTTCCGATGAAAGCACAAATATGGATGACAGGGGCGGCAGCGCTCGTTGCGATGGGGTTGGGGGCAGCGGCGACTGCAGCGGTAGCGCCGGAGGTTAAGCTCGCGACGGTGGATTCCAGCCGCGTATTGAAGTCGTATTACAAGGCCGCTCAGGCCGACAACTACCTGCAGGACGAGCTTGACGACATGTCGGCCGAGGTCAAGAAGCTCCGCGAAGCTGCGGCGGATCTCAAGAAGGACTTTGACGCGCTCAAGGCGGAGGCGCAAAACAAGGCTCTGACCGAAGAGGCCCGGGGGAAAAAGAAAGAGGCGGCCGAGGAGAAGCTTACCAGCCTCATGGAGTTCGAGAACAAGGCGCGTGAGACTCTCACCGCACGGCGCAAGCAGGTTGATGAGCAGGGGCGGCGCTTGCAAAAGCGGCTGGTTGGCGACATCCGCGACGCTGTGCGAACGCTGGCGGCCAGCAATGGCTTGACGGTTGTTCTGGATGCCGCCTCCGCGACACCCGTCGGGCTCGAAACGGTCATTTATGCCCAGACCAATTTCGACATCACGGAGAGCGTAATTCAACTACTGAATGCCGGACAGAGTGCCGTCGCATCGCCACGCAAGGAACGCCGGTCGGCGGTCAAGGAGTCTGATGACAATGCGACTGCGCCAGTGGCGCCCGTCAATCCAACAGCCAAGGCCGACGCCAAGGCTACGGAACCGGTCGGAGAGAAACCATGAGTTTGACCGTAGCTGAAATTGCCGCCCGCATTGGCGGCACGCTGGAAGGGCCCGGTGCGGCGGTGGTGACGGGGGTGGCGTCGTTGCGCGATGCGGACGCCACGCATGCAAGCTTCCTTAGCCAGCCTAAATACGCCCGGGATATGGGTGAAACGCATGCGGCAGTGGTGATCTTGCGACCGGACTGGCAGGGGGCCACAGCTGCAGGGGCGTTGATCCGGGTTGCCAATCCCGACGCGGCCTTTGCTCAGGTAACGCTGTGGCTTGCGAACCCGGTAATTGTGCCGGCGCCGGGCATCCATCCGACGGCGGTGATTGCTCCGACGGCACAGCTGGGCGAAGGCGTTTCGATTGGCCCCTATTGTGTGATCGAAGCCGGCGCGCAGATCGGCGACCGCACAGTTATGGTGGCGCATGTGTACGTCGGGCATGCGGCGGTGGTGGGAGCGGATTGCCGTTTTTACCCGTTTGTATCGCTGCGCGAGTATGTGCGCGTAGGGAATCGCGTGATTTTGCATAACGGTGCGGTTGTCGGCAGCGACGGCTTTGGCTACAGCAAGCAGGGCGCGACCTGGTGTAAAATTCCGCAGCTGGGCATTGTTGTGTTAGGCGACGATGTTGAGCTTGGCGCGAACACGACTGTGGACCGCGCACGTTTCGGCGAGACGCGCATCGAGCGCGGCGCGAAAATTGATAATCTGGTCATGATTGCGCACAATGTTGTGGTTGGTCCCGATACCGCCATGGCCTCGCAGGTGGGTATTTCCGGTAGTACGCGCATTGGCGCGCGGTGCATGCTGGGAGGCAAGGCGGGTTTCGCCGGTCATCTTGTGATTGGCGACGATGTGACGGTGTGCGCCGCGTCGGGGGTGGACAACGACGTCAAGTCAGGGCTGGTGGTGCTCGGTGCGCCGGCGGTTCCGCACCGCGAGGCGGCGCGGCGCTTTGGCGCTGTGGCCCGGCTGCCGCAGCTGCGGGAGCGGGTTTCGGAATTGGAATCGCGGCTAAAGGCGTTGGAGGAAACTCGTAAACCGTGAAAGTTTTTGTCACTGGCGGAGCGGGCTATATCGGCAGCGTAACCAGCAAGCGGCTGCTCGATGCCGGGCACAGCGTGGTCGTGTTCGATAGTCTTGAGCGCGGCCACCGTGCAGCCGTTGATCCGCGGGCCAGGTTGCTGGTGGGAGATCTGCGCAACGCTGTGACGATTCGCGATGCGCTGGCCGCCGAGCGGCCGGATGCGGTGGTGCATTTCGCGGCGTTCGCCTACGTTGGCGAATCCATGGAAAATCCCGGCTTATACTTCGCCAACAATGTCGGCGGCGGCATTAATCTGGCTGAGGCTATGCGTCTGGCCGGCGTCAAAAAGCTGGTTTTCTCTTCAACCTGCGCGACTTACGGCTATCCCGAACAGGTGCCGATGGAAGAAACTCTGCCCCAGCGCCCGATTAATCCTTATGGTGAATCAAAGCTTCAGTGTGAGCGAGTGTTTCTCTGGTACGAGCAGCTTTGCGGGTTGCAGCCGGTTTTCCTGCGCTATTTCAACGCTTGTGGCGCCGACCTGCGCTTCGGCGAAGATCATCGTCCCGAGACGCACCTGATTCCTCTGGTGTTGGATGTGGCGCGGGGGCGGCGGCCGCACATCACGGTGTTTGGCGAGGACTACGCCACGCCCGACGGAACTTGCATCCGGGACTACATCCACGTGCTCGACCTGGCGCAGGCGCATGTGCTGGCGCTGGAAAAATCCGTCAGCGGTCCCTTTAATCTTGGTAATGGTGATGGGTGCTCCGTGCGTGAGGTGATTGCGGCGGCGCGTGAAGTGACCGGGCATGCGATTCCGGAGCAGGTCGCACCGCGGCGGCCGGGCGATCCCGACCGCCTGGTGGCGGCGTCCGCACAAGCCCGCCGCGTGCTGGGTTGGAAGCCGGAATTTCCGGCGCTGCGTGACATTCTGCGGAGCGCCTGGACCTGGCAATGCCAGCACCCGCAAGGGTATGGAGAGACGTAGAAAGCGACCACTCAGGCTGCCGTGATGGTAAAAAAGAGGAACTACGAAACACGCGAAAGGCGCGAAACTGGAACGGAAAAGGAGAAGCTATGAGCAAGATCAAGGGCGAGAAGGATACGAAGGAAGACTCGACTGCGCTGGATGCCGTTCTGGCGCAGATTCGCAAGGATTTCGGTGAAGGTTCCATTATGCGCCTTGGCAATGAGGCGACGCAGAAAAATATTGCCGTGATCCCGACGGGGGCTTTGACGCTGGACATGGCGCTGGGCGTCGGCGGATTGCCCCGCGGTCGCGTGGTGGAGATGTTCGGTCCGGAGTCGTCCGGCAAAACCACGCTGGCGCTGCATGTGATCGCCAGCGCGCAGAAAACGGGTGGCCTCGCGGCATTTATTGATACCGAGCACGCCATGGACCCTGCCTATGCCAAGAAGATCGGGGTTAATCTGGACGACCTTCTGGTTTCGCAGCCCTCTTCGGGCGAAGAGGCGCTAAACATCACCGAGACGCTGGTGCGCAGCAACGCGCTGGACGTGGTGGTTCTGGATTCCGTAGCGGCGCTGGCGCCGAAGGCCGAGCTGGATGGCGATATGGGCGATGCGCACGTTGGCCTGCAGGCGCGCCTCATGTCGCAGGCGATGCGCAAGCTGACGGCGGCGATTTCGCAGTCGAAAACGCTCTGCATTTTTACCAACCAGATCCGCGAAAAAATCGGCGTGATGTTCGGCAGCCCCGAGACGACTCCTGGCGGACGGGCGCTCAAATTCTACGCTTCCGTGCGCCTCGATATCCGCAAGATCAACATCATCAAGGACGCCACCGGCAAGGTGATCGGCCACCGGGCGCGGGTCAAGGTAGTTAAGAACAAGGTCGCCCCGCCTTTCGTTGAGGCAGAATTCGACATTTTGTTCGCACGCGGGATTTACTGGGAAGGCTCGATTGTGGACTGTGCCACGGACCGCGGGCTGATCGAAAAGCGCGGCTCCTGGCTATCCTTTGACGGGCAGCAGATCGGGCAGGGCCGCGATTCAGCCGCTGAGTTGTTGATCCACGACGTCGCCCTGCAACAGAAACTGATCGCGCGGATCAAGGAGTCCACCCAGCCGGTGCCGGCGGACAAGAAGGAGCCTGCTGCAAAGTAGGCTTCGTTGTAACTGCTCATCATGAACAATTTGGGTAACAGCTCAGGTAGTTAGGAGTCAGTTTGGCCGCTGGCGCAAAAGCCGCCAGATGGGGCGGGAGATGAGAAAGGGTTCAGGGTTCGGGGTTCAGGCCGGATTTTTCCTGAACCCTGACACCCTGAACCCTGTTTTCTCAGATCAGAAAGGCACTCAAACCGTGACAGATAGCCACGGTTTTAAAATGCCTGCTGCTGATAACCAGAACGTAGGGGAAATCAGGCTTTGGCGCTCGCGAGCTTGGCCAGGGCCAATGCGGCGCGGCTCTTGCGGCGGTCGGCGGTATTGTTAGGAACAATGCCCTTTTTGACCGCTTTGTCCAGCGTTGAAGCATAGACGTCAGCTAGCAGGCGGGCTTTCTCAACGTCCTTCTCCTCGAGGGCATCGAAAAGTTTCCGGCGAATGCTGGCTACGCGCGCTTTTTCGCTGCGATTACGAATGCGATTGTCAATTGCCTGACGGGCTCGCTTGGCTGCGCTCTTGATGTTTGGCATAGGACGATTTTTCCTGCTACGGTCGTGCTTGTGGTGTTAAATGTGGCCCTATACTATAATTATCCACACTAACGTCAAGCCATTAATATATCATTTTCACAATAGCCGAAGGCTGGCTGAGCTGATTCAGGCCAGAACGGCAGTTTGATGCATACCCTGATGAAATTTTTCCGTGCTGTGCTGGGTGTTTTGTTGTGGCCGTTTTGTGTGGCGGTGCTTTGGACGCTGCTGACCGCGCTTGGCTGGGCGCAGGCGCAGGGAAGCGGGCTGGCCACATGGGAGAACGGCGCGCTGGCAGGCGGCTTCCTCGGATGGCTGGTGCTGTACCTGGTTTTTCCGCCGCCTACGAGGAGTTACGTATTGGCCCACGAACTAACCCATGCCCTGTGGGCGCTGGCGATGGGAGGACGGGTCGGAAGGCTGCGCGTAAGCGCCCGGGGCGGCAGCGTGGATGTCAGCAACGGCAATATTTTTGTCACGCTGGCCCCTTATTTTTTCCCGCTGTACACCTGGGGTGTATTGGCCGTCTGGGGACTGGCGGGCTTATTTGTTGACCAGGCGTCGTACCGGTTGCTTTGGCTGGCTTTGCTCGGAGCCAGCTGGAGCTTCCACGTCACCTTCACCGTATCAACCCTGACCGGCGAGCAGCCTGATGTACGACAGGTTGGCGGCTGGTTAGCCTATCCATTGATTGTGCTGGCGAACGGAGTCGGGCTGCTTCTGTGGGTTGTGGCTGTGTTACCGCCGACTCTGGGACAGACCGGCAATGCCTTGATGCACCATTTATTTTTGATCATGTTGTGGTTGTGGAGCGATCTCTTATATCCGGCGGGCGTTTTTGTTGCAGGCTTGCTTAAAACATGGTTCAAGTGACAATATTCCGGACGTGCTTAGCGTTTTTATATGAGGGAACACGTGGCAATCGAGCACCCAGTGGATGAGGATTTGGATGGAGCGCTTCTGGTTCGTTATCAGGCTGGCGATTCCAATGCGCTAGCCGTTCTGGTTGAACGGCATAGTCCTGCGTTATACCGGATGGCTATGTCAATGACGGGGCAGGCTGCGGATGCCGAGGACGTTGTGCAGGAGGTTTGGCGGAGGGTGGTGCGTAAGGCGGGCGGGTTTCGTGGAGACAGTTTCCCGGGGTGGATTTTCCGCATCTGCCGCAATCACCTGATTGACCGCTCACGGGGGCGGCGTCTGACAGTGAGCTTGGACGAGCATGTGGGTGATGGCGAGGCCACGCGATTGGACATGCTGCCGGGCAGAGGGCTGGAGCCCGATGCGGCTGCGGAACGTAAGGAATGGTGCGCGCAGTTGGCGGTGGCGGTGGACGCGCTTTCGGCAGAGCAAAAAGAAGTGTTTTTGTTGAGGGCGGAAGGGCTGGATTATAAGGAGATCGCCCGCGTGCAGGGGGTGTTGGTCAATACGGCGCTTGCGAGGATGCATTACGCAGTGGGCAAGTTGAGGAAATGTCTGGGTTCTGAATTTGCGACGGAAAGGCGTGGAACATGAGTTGTGAGCAAGAGGAAAGGCTGATGCTGCTGGACGGGACGAAGGCGCTTGCCCCGCGTGAGGCGGAGGCATTGGCGACGCATCTGGCCGCCTGTGCCAAGTGCCGGGCTTTTCAAGAAGAGTTGCGCCGGTTCGACACCGTGGCGCGTGCCCAACAGGCAGCGGTCACGGTTCCGGCGTATCTGATCTCGCGTGTGTTGGACGAAGCAGAGCAGTATCAGCAGTCCAGGCGCAGATTTCGTATGCGTGCTATACGTTGGCTGGCGCGTGCCGCAGCAGTTGTGATGCTGCTGGGCGGGGCGAGTTTTTATGGGCATTGGCAGCGCCAGGTCAACCGGACTGCCGAAGTGGCCGGTGTGCTGGCAATGCTGATTGATGAGGAAGGGGCGGGCCGTCCGGTCACCCCTGGTGAGAATAACAGTCTGGCGCACGATTTACTGCGGCTGGAAGGCCTTGACGAAGATTTATCAGCTGCTGACCTGTTGTGTTTGGCGGATGCCGAGGCCTAGCAAATCACAAGAACTACGGTGTTTTGAGCGGCCTGGGGCCAGCTTCTCGGATCGTTGACGACTTGAATCAATCGTTCAGGATGTGGCTGGCGGGCGGCGGGAGTGGCCTGGGCCATGGCCGATGGTCCGGCCTAAAGATTGGACACGCAGGATTACACATTGGGCGCACTGTTCGGCGCTTTCATTCAGGCAGGGTTTGCCGGGGTAGAGTTGATAGTCTGCACGATAGCGCGCCGGGGTGCTGTTGGGCATGAAGACGTTCGCGCCGCGCTGCAGGCACCAATTGCGACCCTCGCCGGGAAAAACTGCGTCGTAAGCAGTGGTGGCTGGAATGTGCGCGGCCGGGTTGAAGAGTCGCAACACGGCCATAGCCCGGAAAAACATTGCCGGATCGTCATGGTAGGCGTTGCGCTTTCCATTCATGGGTGTGTCGGGATGGACGATAAAAGGCCCGATGCCGATCATGTCCAACTGCAATTCGCGACAGAGCAAAATGTTGTCGGCAAGGATGGTCGTGGTCTCACCCGGCACGCCGATCATGAAGCCGCTGCCCACCTGCACGCCCAGCGTACGCAACGCCTCCAAGCAGGCCAGACGCTCCGCCAGGGTGCAGTCGGGATGCAGGCGTGCAAAAATGTGCGGGTCACTGGTTTCAAAGCGCAACAGGTAACGGTCCATGCCGCACTCGCGCCAGTAGCGATAGACGTCCGGCGTCCGGTTGCCAACAGAAAGCGTCACCGCCAGCGGCGTCTCGCGCTTGATCCGCTGAATCAGTTCGCCGAGCGCCTTGTCGCCAAAAGACCTGGATTCTCCGGACTGCAGTACGATCGTTGTCTGCCGGGCTTCGGGCAGGCGCCGGGCTACCTCCAGAATTTCAGCCGCACTCATGGTGTAGCGGCGAATTTCCGGATTGGAAGCGCGGATGCCGCAGTAGAGGCAATCATTCGCGCAGACATTGGAAAACTCCACGATCCCCCGCAAAAATACAGCATCGCTCATATTCGCACGGCACACGGCATC
>JBAXJV010000026.1:0-14515 GCA_037137675.1 bacterium
CATCCCGCCACCCGTGCCGCTCAATGCGTACGCCAGCTGTTCGGCCAGTTCGGCACTGACGTAACGTCCGCCTGCAAGAATATGTTTGACGGCTCTGATCAACTCGGAGCCCGCGCTGGCCTTGGTCAGATAACCGACCGCGCCAGCCCGGAACATGCGCATGGCAAATTGACGTTCAGCATACATACTCAACACCAGCACCGGCATCATTGGGCGGCGCGTCTGCAGCTCCTTTAACACATCCAACCCGCCGCGGCCAGGCATCGAGATGTCAAGTATGACCAGGTCCCATGGCTGTGCAAGCGCTGTCTCGAGAGCCTGCTGACTATCTACTGCCTCACCGAACTCAGCACCATCGAAAGCCTCCGTCAGAATCAACTTCAGCCCGCTGCGCATCAAGGAGTGGTCGTCTGCAAGAAGTATTTTCACGGTCTCACTCCGTTTCCAGTGTTGCTAATATCGCATGGTATCCGCACCAGCACAGAGGCCCCTTTCCCGGGCTCACTCAAAAACTCCACAGTGCCCCCAAACTCAGCGGCTCGCTCGCGCATACCGAGCAAACCAAGATTCTTTGACCACGAGTTTGCATCCAGCATGTAACCCCGGCCGTTGTCCTTAACCTCCAGCGTCCAGATATTTCCAGTGGTCAGAAGACTGACCTCCATACTCGTTGCCTGCGCATGCCGGGCCACATTGGCCACCGCTTCCTGTGTAATTCGAAACAGGGGCAGCGCAAGATAATGGCCGATCATTTCATCGCTGGCAGCCAAAGTTGTCTTGCAAGTTATGCCGGTACGTTTTTCGGTTTCCTCGAGCAGCCACTCAATCGCCGCCGCCAGCCCTAGATCATCCAACGCAGAAGGACGTAACGCAGTGCCGATCGTCTGCGTCAGCTCCGTCAGACTTTCGACCAACGGCACCATGTTGGCAAGCCGGTCCTGCAGCAACGCCTTGTCGGCGGTCTGCAGGTTGCGATCCGCCCACATCAAATCCAGATGCAATGCGGTCAATTGCTGCCCGAATTCATCGTGCATTTCACGGGCAAGCCTCGCACGTTCTTCCTCGCGCACCACATTCATGCGCGCCGTCAAGGCGCGCATATCCAATAAGGACTGGCTCAAAGCATCCTGGGCGCAATGCAATTCGCGTACTTGTTCATTTAACTTGTCTTGCATCGTTACAACTCTGCGTCCAACACCAAGTCGCGCTTGAAGCTCTTCTACATTGCAAGGCTTGATAAAATAATCATTTGCACCGGCTTGCAGGCCCTGAATGATATTCTCCGTCCCCGCACGGCCGGTAATCATAATGATATAGGTTGGATTATCAGTCTGTATTTCGCGGATTTTACGGCAGACCTCCACGCCGGACATGTCTGGCATATTCCAATCCAAAAGTGCAATTTGGGGCGCGTCAGGCTTGCCGATTATTTCCAAGGCACCCGGACCGTCACCGGTTAAGACCGGCTCATAGCCGGCATTGGCGACAATAACTTCAAAGAGGTGCCGCGAATCAGCGTCGTCTTCGACAATAAGTACTTTCATGGCGTAGATTCTCACAGCAGAATCAAAAATTGTCAACATCATCCCATTTTCACCCATCTTGATTGCACCGGGCAAGATTGCAAACATCGCAAAAACCGGCAAATACACAATGCCATGATGGCTGATTCCGTGGTTTCCAACAGGTTCTTTCAGCAGCACGACAAAAAACATCTTGCGCCAGTGCCGTCAAATGGCGTACCAAGCTGACAGATGAAAAAGAACACAGGACAACACGTGAGACAGCACTGATGCGTCCGGGCCACGACTATCTGGGACTGCTTGCCGGATTGCTCGCCATCGCGGGCACTGCGCTTGCCACGTCGCCAGACTGGTCGGACCTGGATGAATTCCAGGGCACCGTAACGCGCACCCAGTTCAACGCTTATCTGGCACAGGTTTACGCGCCTGATGGACGCCTTGATGACCGGCTGCGCGAGCGCTCCGATGCAGTCGCCGTCTTCGCCAGCGCTGCGGCAGCCGCCACGAACGCGCCGCTGGATGAGATATTTTTCTCGACTTTGAGTAACGCGCCAGCGCTTCCGGCGCACACATTTCAGGACCCCGACGACCTGCGCGCCCTGGGCAATCCCACCAACACCCCGCTGCGCGGGCTGCGCATCATGCTCGATCCAGGCCATATCGGCGGTGAATGGGCGCGCGTCGAAGAACGCTGGTTTTGGCTCAACCGCGTTGGATGGCCGGTCCAGGAAGCAGCGCTTACACGCTATGTAGCAGGCCTGCTCCGTACGCGGCTGGAAGCCGCCGGCGCGGAAGTGCGCATCACATGTCCTGACTTCGTGCCCGCCACCGCAAAGCGCCCTGACGACTACCGCGCGCGCGATGCCGAACTGGCTGCTGATCCGGCCTACGCGCACCTGCCAGAGCTCTTCAGAGAAGGGGCTCTGCTGGATATCCGGCGCAAGCGGCGTGAATTTATGTTCATCCGCGGGTCTGAAATTCAAGCCCGCGCCGACCTTGTCAACGGCTGGCGCCCGGACCTGACGCTCTGCTTACACTTCAACGCTGCAGGCGGCGCCTACACGCAGGCCACGCCGGACAATCGCCTGCTTTTTCTAATCCACGGCAACTATCTGCCCGGTGAGTTGAATGATGAAACCCAACTGCACGCGCTTTTCCGGAAACTGCTGGAGGGCAGCCACGACACCGAACGCCGCGTTGCTGAGGCCCTCTCACAAGCCTTCGTCAAGGCCACCGGCCTGCCGCCCTGCGGAGGATCAGATATTTCCAGGCCGTTTGGAACCAACCTCTACGTTCAACTTCGCAACCTTGCCGCCAACCGCCTTTATCGCGGCCCTGTTGTGTTCTTAGAGCCGTACTATCAAAACAACGCCGGAGTCTACGCCCGCATTCAGACCGGCGACTACGACGGCCTCCGTGAAGTTGATGGTCGCCCGCAGCCCAGCATCTTTCGCGAGTACGCCGACGCCGCCACCGCCGGGATATTACTCGCCTACGCTCCCTCGGATGCCGCTCCCTCAGCCCGGCCACCGGCCCCATTGCCAGAGACTGACACCCCTCCCGTCAAGGCGTTGGATGAGCCCTGAATTCAAGCGCTTCATAGAGAGAGAAGCCGTGAATGGAGTGAAGTGCAATATGCAAAATAAAATCGGCGATTTTAAAGATTACGGAATTCCTGTCAGGGCGGCGGTCGGTGGCGGCCCATGGGCTGGCAAGGACGGGCAGGGGCGCCCCTGTTTGTATTGCGTGATGGGCCATGAATCGAATGGGGCCGATATTATCGTGCTGCAAATTGACGTGGCAAGCGGAGCGACCCGACAGTTTAATCCGCCGGAGGGAATTTCAAACGCCCGCCCCTGTTTGTGGAGCGAACGGCATCAAAAGTTTTTCATTGGAGCTGGCGGCCTCGAGCATGGAAGTCAAAAGGAGTCGGGGTGGTTGCTCTATTTCGATCCCCGCACTGACCGCCTGGTCATGGCCGGTGGCGGGGTGCTGAAAGCCGGATCAAAAGAAGCGCCCACCAGCGTGGCTGAGGGCGCAGACGGGACCATTTATATTGGATGTCATCCGGCTGCGGCGTTATACGGCTACAATCCCGCCACCGGCCTGATGCGTGATTACGGGGCAATGGATCCCGTGGAGAACTATTTTTACGTGGCCTGCGGACGCGATGGAACAGTGGCTGGCATAACCAGAACCACACGCCCGCACACGGTGGTTATCAACCCGCTCACAGGAGAACACCGGGCGCTGGGCCCGGTGGCGGACACCGATTCCGGAACAGGCAAGGTCGAACTTTTTACAGGGGCCGACGGGTTGCTTTATCTGGATACCCATGCAGGACCTTTTCGCGTGAAGGGAATGGAGCTTGAGTCAATTGACCGGCTTCCCGGGCCCATGCCTGCGCCAACCTTGCCGGATGGCTCCAGCTTCAGATATCTGGACGGACATTCCGAGCGGGCACATGCCTGGCGCATCATTGAAATTCGCAAGCCCGATGGCCGTCAAAAGGTGATCCACTTGAAGTATGAGGCGGCGGGCGCAGCAATATATATTGTCCGTGGCGGACCGGATCACAAACTCTACGGGACCAGCGTTCTGCCGATGCATTTTTTCACCGCCGATCCCGCAACCGGTGAATTGAAAAGTTATGGAGCTTGCAGTACGGCGTCAGGTGAAGCCTATTCGATGGATTGGCTGGACGGGAAGCTCTACCTGTGTGTTTATACGCATGCTCTTTTGTGCGTGTACGACCCCCTGAAGCCATATTCTTTTACAGGCTTGAGCCAGAAACCTGATGGAGAGTGGGTGTTCTGGGGTGGTGAACACGAACCTTCCGGAAATCTCGGGTTTCAATTCAGCCCGCAAGATAATCCGCGGCAATTGGGGCGGATGGACAAGGTGGCTTACAGGTCGCGGGATATGCTGGCGGGGCCAGCCGGCAAGGTCTGGGTTGTTTCGATCCCCGATTACGGCATGTGGGGCGGAACACTCTCCTGGTATGACCCCAAGTTGAAACAATTCGGCGGAGCCCACCGGCATTTGTACCGCGATTGCAGCCCCATCAGCATTACCCACATGCGGGACGAAGACCTCTTGTTCATAGGGTTTTCCATTTACGGCGGCAGCGGAACGACCCCGCGGGTTAAAACTACGGGCTTTATGGCTTGGGACCCTCATCGGGATTGCGAAGTATGGCGAGGCGATTTGGGTTTGAACTGCATTGGAAGCATGGACCTTGAGGCTGTCGGCAACGGCTTGGTTTATGCAATTGTTCACCCTTACCCAGATACGGTTTTGCAGGCCGACCTGGTTTTGATGGAACCGCTCAAGCATCGCATTGTCAGCAAAACCCGCTTAGACAGCGTGGCCGGCTGGCCGCTGGAGGTGTCATTTGCAACGGACGCCAAATACCTCTACGGAGTCACGCGCGAAAGCGTTTACCGTGTTCCGCTGGGCACCACTGAAATTGAAGTGCTGTGGCGGACGGACAAGGCGCAGGGGCCAACGGCTTCGGGCGCACTGCTGGACGGGACCTATTATTTTGGAGCGCTGGCCAAACTGCAATCGGTCCGCGTTGCCTGATCCGCCAGGGCCAGGATCAGGTTGCGAGCAAAACGCGGCAGTTGCGGATCACGCGCGCCCATGCCAAGCACCACGTCACCGGCTTGCGCCTCCGCCAGCAAGCGTGCCTGCAGCGCCGGATAGTCCGCCACGGCTTCAGCCATCACACCCTGCGCTGCCAGCGCTCCGGCCAATTCATGGCCCTCACGCACACGCTGAGCCGTCCCTCCGGCGTAATAGACTGGCAGCACGAAAAGCCGGTCATCCGGCCGGCACAGCTCGCGTAAAGTGGCGACCAGATCGTTAAACATCAAATCCAGCGGTCCAAACCCGTGCGGCCGCCAGAACCCCAGCACCCGCCGGTGGCCCGCCGCTACCGCCCGCCAGGCGGCCGCGATCTTGGCCGGATTATGGGCATACTCGTCCACCACACTGACACCGCGCGCGACGCCTACGCATTCCAAACGACGGTGAATGCCTTGAAAGCGTCCCAGTGCGGCAGCGCTTGCCGTCAACGACACACCCACGCGCTCACAAAGCCGCGCCGCCTGCACCGCGTTCCCGGCATTGTGCCGGCCAGGCATGGGCAGATGGAAAGGCACACCATCCACGCAAAATCGCGAGCCATCGGTAGCCAGCTCCGGCTCGAACGCGCCTGCTCCCCCCCACTCCACTCCTTCGACAATCCCGCAGCGCACGCGCCTCCGGAATTCGTCGAACAGCGCCCGGCTGGTCGCCAGGTCAAAATGATCGGCCGAAATGTTGGTGATCAGCGCCCACTCCGGAGTGTAGTTAAGAAAGGACCGGTCGCTTTCGTCGGCCTCGATAACCCAGAGGTCCGAACGGCCCATCCGCACGCTGCCGATACGCCGCGCGTCCATCCAATTAAGCACGCACCCGCCATTCACAACCGTTGGATCCATGCCCGCCTGCTCCAGAATCCATCCTGCCATCCCCGTAACCGTGGTCTTACCAGATGTACCGGCCACTGCCAGACAGCGTTTACCCTGCAGCAGACCGGCGAGCATTTCGGAACGGTGGCGGATCGGAACACCCAAACGTACGGCGGCCAGACGGTCGGGATTATCCGGCTCAATCGCGGTGCTGATTACGACTGCCCGCGTGAGACTGGTAATTCCGGAACCGTTCTGTGGCACTAATCGTACGCCGGCCAGTTCTAGCTTGTGGAGCACGTCGAGCTCCTGCCCATCGTCGGCATAACGGTCCGACCCGGTAACGGCCCAGCCATTCCCCGCCAGCGCCTGCGCCAAAGCGTTCATCCCAACGCCAGCCACGCCGACCAGATGAGCGTGCGGGACGTGTTCGGTGTTCAGTGTTCGGTGTTCAGTGTTCAGTGTTCGGTGTTCAGTGTTCATCGCCTCTTGATCCTCTCCTCGAACCCATGGCTCAGTTGGGCCACCGGCCCAGTGACCGGACGGAACGTAGCGTGAGGCGGGCGTGCACTGTTTTGTCTGCCCCGAACACTGAACACCGCCTCCCTTAACGCAGCCGCCAGGTCATAACCCCACCGAGGCCAAAGAAAACAAGGTTCGGGAGCCAGCCGGCCAGCCAGGGGGCAATAATGTCGCGCTTGCCGAAAATAAGGCCCACTTCGAGCAGCATGTAGTAAGCGAACAGCAACGCAATTCCGATGCCTACGCTGCGTAGCGCTCCGTTTCTACGGCTACTGATGGCGCCGGCCGGCACGCTGAGCAGAATCAGCGCCATACACGACCACGGAATTGCCAGCCGGGCGTGGATATCCACCGTCCGTCGCGCCCGCAACTGACCACGGATATCGGGATGCTTGTCAAGGTACCGGAACATTTCCAGGGACGACAGCAAGTCCGGGTAGCGCATTTCGCTTAAAAAATCGTCAGGGGTCTCAGCCAGCTCCCGCATCTCCAACGGCTGCTCCGACGGCTCCGGCAACGGGCCAACCGGCTCGCCGCGTTCATCGTAGACCATGCGCTGAAATCCGTAAAACCACCAGGCCCCATCCAGCCACTCGGCCCGCTCTGCAATAAAGTCCTCGCCCATTGAACCATCCGCCCGGTTCTGAGTCACCTTCACGCGCCGCAAAAACCCCGGTCGCCGGGTATCAAACACACCAATCAGCCACTGCCTGCGGGCTACTCCGGCATGGTATGGATGGTCCTTAATCAGGAACGCATCCTCGGTGTTCTTCGAAAGCCGCTGACGGACAAAAGCTTTAGTCCACTGCGTAGCACCGGGGCCATAGATTTCCTGAGCCACAGTCCCCAGCAGGCTGCCCAGTAAACCAGCCATCAGGAATGGAACCATCAAGCGGCGCAGGCTGACCCCGCTCGCGCGCATGGCGGTCAGTTCGTTGTGGCGTCCTAAATTGATCAGAGCATATAGCCCTGCCAAAAACATCGCAATTGGCAGCACCACCACAATGAAAGGCGCCCCGCCGTTTACGGAAAAGAGAAAGTTGAGGTAGTACCAGGCCACCGTCGCGGGATCAACCCCGGCATCGAGAAATACCGGGAAGCGATCAAATAAATCCAACAGCACCGCCAGCAAACAAAACCCGGCCATGACGTAGCCGAACGGCGCCAGAAAATGTCGCAACAGATAGCGATCCATGATTTTCATGGTGTTTTACTCCGCTGGCAACTGGCGCAAAAATGGGTGCCACGCTGTCCAACGACGATGCGGCGCAGCGTGGCGCCGCAGCGCGGACAGGGTTGTCCGTCACGCCGGAACACCTTGAGTGTCAAGGCATTGCCGCCGCGGTATCCGGCCAATCTGGCGAAATTAGTCGCGCCGTCTCCAAGCGATGTGCCATGGTTGGCAATCCCCGCAGCGAGTACGCGCCGCACGGCAGCGTAAAGCGCTGCGGCTTGCGCACGGGATAGCCCGCCAGCCCGTCGCTGCGGATGCAGTCGGGCCTCCCACAGGGCCTCGTCGGCATAAATATTCCCGACGCCCGCCAGAAAAGCCTGATCCAGCAGTAGGGGCTTGATCTGCCGCCGTTGCCCCCGCAGTCGCGCCGCAAAGGCCACGGCGGTAAATGCGGGATCTAGCGGTTCAGGTCCCAGCGCTGGCAACAGCGCATTCAAAGATTCCGCAGCCTTCCAGACACCAAACTTGCGGGTGTCGTGGAATCGCAACTCAACGCCATCGTCCAACACCAGCCAGATCGTCTCGTGCTGGTCGCGTGGCGCAGCTTGCGGAGCAAAATGCAGCTGCCCGGTCATGCGCAGGTGAATCGCGAGATGCATGCCGTCCGCGAGCGTCAGCAGAATATATTTTGCCCGCCGTCCAACGGCTTCAATACGGCGTCCGCGTAATTTCCGGGTGAAACTGCTGACGGTGTCGCCGACCAGCACCCGCGGCCAGACCACACCGACCCCCGTCACCGTCCGCCCGACGAGCCCGTGGGCGTTGAGTTCCCGCACAACTGTTTCAACTTCCGGCAACTCAGGCATGGTGTCTCAAGGGTGTTCAGATGTTAGATGGGCGGCGTGGACGAAACGAGATCATCCTGGGGCGCTCGGAAGGCCGTGAGATCAGCGGCCTTTTTTCGATCACCGCTTCCGTGGCGCTGGTAGTGCCGTGGCGATCCTGACGGCGCCGCTGCTGGACCTGTCCCAGCAGCGCTTGATATTCGTCCAATGTTTTTACACGCATAGGTGTCGGCGATCCGTCTTCGCGCGAAGTTACTTCGCTGCGCAACATACTGCGACAGGCCTCGGTGAGGTCATGCATTGTCCAACCAGAAGTGCGCATGCGTGCCCAGAGATCGGACGCCAGCATATATGGCGCCCAGGGGAAACGCAGGCGCAGCTCTGACAGCGGGCGGCGATCCACAAGCACGGCGTCGCGCAGTTGCTTGCAGCGCGCCGCACGATCCAGGCCCTCGGCCTCCGCCAGCGGGATCAAACGTTCGGCGACGCCAAGCGCAATCCATGGACTAAGCTTAAACTGCCGGACGAGTTCCTGCGCGCGGCGAACGATGGCCGGAGCATCATCCCTCGCAGCGGCCAACTCCTGCAGCGACTCAATCCATCGTTCATCTTGATGATCTTCATGCATAGGTGTGCGCGCATTATACTCATAAAACTCCATCGCCGTCACGTTGCACTCTGCCTCCAGCCTCAGACGCCCACACACTCCTGCATTGAACCGGAGCGGCTCCCATGCTATATCTCCGCTTTCCGGCAGTGTGCGCCGGATTGTCAAAGGAGCCGGGCGTGTACCTGAAATCCCTGGAATTGATTGGATTTAAGAGTTTTGCCGACCGGACCGTCTTGCGGTTCGACCCCGGAATGACGGCCGTTGTAGGCCCGAATGGCTGCGGCAAAAGCAATGTCTCAGACTCACTGCGCTGGGTGCTTGGAGAAACCAGCGCCAAGGCCCTGCGCGGTGCTAAGATGGAGGATGTGATCTTCAACGGCGCCGAATCCCGCAAGCCTCTGGGCATGGCAGAAGTCAGCGTCACCTTCGCCGAATGCGAAGGCACGCTCGGCACCGAGTACAATGAAGTCACAGTCACACGCCGCGTCGCCCGCTCGGGAGAAGGCAGTTATTTTCTTAACAAAACTCCTTGCCGCCTCAAGGACATTCAACGACTTTTCCTCGGCACTGGCGTTGGAACAGACTCTTATTCCATGATGGAACAGGGGCGCATTGATCAGGTGCTGAGCTCCCACCCGGAAGACCGCCGTGAGATTTTTGAAGAAGCCGCAGGCATCACGCGTTTCAAGGCCGACAAGAAAGAAGCCCTCCGTAAACTCGAACAAACCGAGGTCAATCTGGTTCGCCTGGCCGATGTGATCCGCGAGGTCAAGCGGCAGATCGGCTCGCTGCAGCGCCAGGCCGGCAAGGCGCGCCGCTATAAAGAGCTGCGTAGTCGTCTGCGGGAACTGGATCTTTACCGCACCGCCGGCCAGGTGACGCAGATGGAGAGCAGCCTGCACACGGCCGAAGCAACCCTCGCCGAACATACGCAGAAGCTGGAAAGCCTGCAGGCTGCGCTGCGCACCCAGCGCGCCCGCGAGGTCGAACTGCGCAGCGCGGTAATGGATGTCGAACACTCCATCTCGGACGTTACAGAAGCCCGCGCCACTGCGCAAACCCGCCTGGACCGCAATTCCGACACGGTGCGTATGAACCGCGACCGCCTCGCGGAAATGCAGCGTTTGAGCGAACGGGATCGCGCTGAAATCGCCGCCGCCACCGCACAAACCACCACCCAACGCGAGACGCTGGCAGCGCTGGAACGCGACCTGACCGAACGCTCGCTCGAGCGCGATGCCCACGAATGCGCGTGGCGCATACGCCAGGAGTCCGTTCAGCAGCACGAACAGATGCTGGCCAAACGGCGCGCCGACATCCAACGCCTGCGCAACGAAGCCATGGATTCCGATGCGACCCTGGTCCGCCTCCAGAATCAGCTGACCCAGATGGATGCCCGTGAACGCGATGCACTGCTGCAACGCGAACGCCTGGGCGGAGAACACGCCCGACTGGCCACGGCCGTCGCGGAGCAGGAAGAGCGCGAACGCGGGCTCACCGAAGCTCTGGCCGGGTTGCGGGCGGAACTGCAGCGCGGCGAACAGGTGCTGGCCGACCAGCTCCGCCGCCGCAGCGCGGCACAACAGGCGGCGCGTGAAATCCAGCAAGCCATCGCCGAATTGCGCAATCAGGCCTCCGCCAGCACAGCGCAAATCGAACTGCTTACGCGCGCCGACATGATGGCCAAAGACTTCCCCGACGGCGCACGGTTGCTGCTGCAGCCCGACGGACCTTTCGCCGCCCACCGCCACACGCTGCTCGGAGCGCTTGCGCACCTCGTCGAAGCGGAACCAGCCTATCATACGGCGCTCGAAGCTACGCTGCGCGCCTGGCTCGATGCCGTGCTCGTCACCGACGCAGCAGCAGCACTCGCGATCTTGAATGAGCTGCGCAACCGCCGGGCCGGACCTGCAAGGTTGCTGGCGCTACTGCCTTCGGATGGTGACAGTGCCGAAACACAGCCCGTTCTGGAGGGCCCCGGAGAACTGCTGCTCGACCATATTCACGGCGACGCTTCCATCCAACCGTTGCTGCGCCGTTTACTCTGGAACGTACGCATTGTTGAGACATTGGACACCCTCCCCGCGCCACTGCCACGTCAGGCCGTATTTGTCACCAAAAACGGCGCGGTCGTGCGCGGAGACGGCGCTTGTGAATTCTGGATGCCCGATCCGAGAACTTCAAATCCTCTCACGCGCCGCCACATGGTTGCAGATCTTCAGCATACGCTGGACGAGATCCAAGGCCGGATGCGCGATCGCGAGGCGGCGCTTCAGGAACAGCAGGAGACCCTGCACGCGCTCGAAATCGCCGCCGCACAGACGGAGGCTGCGGTTCAGGAACACCGTCACACAATCGCTGTCCGTCAGGGCGAACAGCAGGTCGTCGGACAGGCTGCCCGTCAGGCGCGACAGCGTATAGAAACCGTCGGCGCCGAGCTCGAAGAGCTCAACCGGCGGCTGGCCTCGGCTGAAACACGCCGTGAAATGGCTTGTCAAATGGAATCCGCCCACGAGCGTCAGGGGCAGTCCCGTAGCGAACTCGACACCCAGACACAATCCTTGCAGGACGCCGAAGCCCAGCGCGCCATACTGCAGAACGAAGTCAACGAGCTACGCATGCACCACGTGGAGAGCCGGCAGCTCGTCGAACATCTGGTTCAACGTCAGTCCCCCGCACAAGCGCGCCTGCGTGAACTCGAAACCCTGATCGCCACCCGCACGCAGGCCCGTGCCGGCTACCAGACCGGCATAGCCCAGATGCAGACCGCAATTACTGAGGCCGAGGGGCAAACCAGCGCCCTGCGGCACGAAGTCGAACAGGCTGCCGCGCGACTGGAATCCCTGCGCAGCGGCCGCAACGAGCGTGCCGTGGAACTGGCCGCAATCGAAACTGCGCTGGCTGGGACAGCGCAACTATCCGAGACCACCGCCACCACCAAAGCCAGGCTCGATGTCACGCTGGCCGAAGACCGGCTGCGGCTGCAATCCCGTATCGAGCGTACAATTTCCGAATACGCAATCGTCATGGACGATCTGCGCCGTGCCCCCGAGCCCGTCTGGGATGGCGACCGCCCCGCTCCGGAAGCGCTGGACGCCGCGATCACCGAACTGCGCTCGCACATCGAAGCCATCGGGCCGGTCAATCTCGTGGCCATCGAGGAATATCAGGAACTCGAAGAGCGCTTCGCCTTCCTGACCAAGCAAGATCAGGACCTCCAGAGTGGACGTCAACAGCTCCACGAAATGATCCGCAAGATCAACGCCACGACCGCCGAAATGTTCCGCACGACCTTCGACCAGATCAACATCAATTTCCAGGCAATGTTCGAACGGCTATTCAACGGCGGAACCGCACGGCTGGTGCTGATCGAGGGCGAAGATATTCTCGAAGCCGGCATTGACGTTATCGCCCGCCCACCGGGAAAACGGCAGCAGACCATCTCGCTGCTCTCCGGCGGTGAACGCACAATGACTGCGGTAGCGATGCTTTTCGCTATCTACATGATCAAGCCCAGCCCCTTCTGCGCACTGGACGAACTAGACGCCGCGCTTGACGAGTCCAACATCGGGCGCTTCGTCAAGGTGCTGCAGGACTTCCTGAAGCAGTCGCAATTCATCGTGATCACGCACAACCGCCGCTCAATCGCCGCCGCAAACACCATCTACGGCGTCACCATGACCGAACGCGGAATCTCCCGCGTGGTCTCGATGAAGTTCTCCGAGTACGAGCATGCCAAAGAGTTTCAAACCGAGACCAAGCGTGCGGCAGCTTTAATTCCGGCAGAAACGCTGAACGTGCCCGATAAATCCGGCTCGTCCAGCCAGGCTGATAAAACGCCCGCCGCGACGGAGGACCCAGCTTGACGATAAACCCGCAAGCCTGCCTCGAAATCGCCGTCGCGGCTGCCCGCGCTGCCGGCGGGCATGCCCGCGAGCAGCGCCATCGCCGTGGCGAAGCTAACCAGCGCCTGGCCCACGACGTCAAACTGGCGCTCGACGTTGAGTGTCAGAGCATCGCCGAGGAGATTCTCCGCTCCCGCGCACCAGGCTATGCTATCCTCGGCGAGGAGAGTACCGGCGACACTAAAACTGCGGACCCCGACTTGCCGCTTTGGATTATTGACCCGATTGACGGCACGGTTAATTTTTCCCACGGGCTGCCCTTCTGGTGCTGCTCGATCGGCATACGCCTTGGCGCATGCACGCTGGCCGGAGCAGTTTATGCCCCCGACATGAACGCGCTATACACCGCCACAGCCGATGGTCCGGCACTATGCAACGGAGCGCCGCTACGCGTTTCGTCCATCGCCGCCGTCAGTGAAGCGCTGATCATGACCGGGCTCGATAAACAGATGGACCCGCGCCGGCCGTCATTCGAAGTTTTCCGGGCCATCTCAGTGCAGGCGCAAAAGACGCGCATTGCGGGCAGCGCGGCGCTCGATCTTTGCCTTGTGGCATCCGGGCAGGCCGACGCCTACTTTGAGTCTGGCATTTACGTCTGGGACATCGCCGCCGCCGCACTGATCGTCGAGCGCGCCGGTGGCCGCACCGGGCTGCTCGGCGAATTGGGCGATGGTCGTCTGCGCTTTCTTGCCAGCAATGGATTGATCCACGATGCCCTAAGGGAGATTATCGTTAAACCCTCACAAAATACTCAGGCTGAAGGCTTTCAGACTGAGAGAAAACAACACTGAAGTTATTCCCCATGAAAACGCCACTGCCCACGATCATCTACGAAGACGACACGCTAATCGCCTACGACAAACCATCAGGGCTGCTTGCGGCGCCGGACCGTTGGGATTCAAAACTCGAGAATTTGATGACAATGGTTCACGAGCGTGTTTCGCCAACCTGGTTCAACCTCCACCGTCTCGATCGCGACGCCAGCGGTGTCATGCTGCTCGCCAAAACCCGTGCGGCGCTGCGCACCCTCACCCGGACCTGGACCAACGGCACCGGCGCGGTACACAAGGAGTACCGCGCGCTGGTCCTGGGTGTGCCGGCGGAGAACGAGGGCACCATCCGCGCCAAGCTTTCCGCCGATCCGCACCACCCTGGCCGGATGCGCACCACCGAGGCACATAACGGCAAAGCGACGATCACAAATTACAAGGTGTTGGAACGCTGGCGCCAGCACGCCTGGCTGGCCGTGGAACCGGAGACCGGCCGCACGCACCAGATTCGCGTGATCAGTTCGTCGCTGGACGCCCCGTTGTGCCGGACGAACTGCAAGAGTACTGGCAGCTGATCTACCAGCCGGGCGATCGCGCCGCCATGGCCGAGGCGGGGCAATTCGATCATCTTTATCATAACAATGGCAACGGCACATTCACCGAAGTCAGCAAGACCGCCGGGATAACCGGCTGCGACTTCGGCAATGCC
>JBAXJV010000027.1:0-14511 GCA_037137675.1 bacterium
CTGGATGGGGAGCGCAGCAATGTCCGCATAGCGCGTCGCCAGTTTGCGCAAAACATCGATATCTCTGGATGTGGTAGAGATAAGAAATTGCTTTTTATGCGATGCTGTTACGGTGCCGTCAGAATCCGCCCCAAATGACTGAACGAGAGATTTCATAGCTGACATGACACTAAACGGGCGGCGGAATGTCAAGCGAGAGAAAACGATAGGAAAGAATTACGAATTAATAATTACGAATTACGAATTGGCAGCAGTTGAGCATTGAAAATTCTGCATAAATAACGATAATTTTCAATGCTCAAGCTGGAAATGGAAGATCATGAATCGGGAGCGCCGTAGAACAGCTGACCATGCTCTTCCCAATTTTGCCGTCAGTCAGAATGCCGGCGACATGGGCGCCATGAGCGTGGTTGTTTCCGTCAAACCGCTCGTCAGGACTTTCCGCTTGAACACTTTCCCGTTTGACTCCGCATACAGCATGGCATTGCCTTCTCCGCTGAACGCCAATCCCGTCACAGGCAGGTGCCCCGGAAGGGGCAGGATCGCATTGTTTTGGCCCGTATGCGACGCTATCTGGATTCCCATCTGCGTGCCCGCATAAAGGCGGCCCAGCGTATCAACGCAGACTGCTGCGGCCCCAAGCGCAATGCTGTCATCTGCCAAATGGAGGTGCGCATGGGCGTAGCAGTCGGTCAATGCCCCATCCTTCTGGATCGCCATCGCATAGACAAAACGGCGGTTACGGTCAGCAATATAAAGGCGCCAGCGGTCACAGGAAATGGCGATGGATGTGATTTCGCGGTTCGTTTCCGCTGCAATCGTTCTTGTCCCGTCCGCATGGTTAAGCCAGATATCTCCGCGCTTGTCGAAGTTGTAATAACCTTCGGGTATGGTCGGCACGCAGGCTTTCGGCATCGGCTCGCTTGTTTCGCGCCACGGTTCGGACAGCGTCACAATATCGGCAACACGCGGAGAAAGCCCTAACGGCCTTATGACTTCCGTCTGCCAGTCTTTCCAGATAAATCGCATCGCCTTTTCAAATACGGCGGCGTCACCGAACCCGGCGCCGTGCGGCCCGTTCTGGAAAACCTCAAATGCAAAATCATACAGGGAATATTTCAGCGCTTCGCTGGCGGACTTCGCTTCCAGATACCAGTCGCCTGCGGAATTTCGCATATCATCGGTCCCCACGGTCATGTAGGCACGGATCGGCTTCGTTTCGTATTTCCTCATCAGAACTGTCAGGGAATCGCCTCCCCGGAACGCGGAAAAGGTCGGGCTGTTCATATAGACGCGACGGAAAAAATCGTTCCTCTCCCAGGCGGCATTCCAGGACGAGATCCCGCCAGATGAGCAACCCGCGATCAAGTGTAGATCCGGATCATCTGAGAGGTTCAGGCCGTATTCCTTCCTCACAAACGGGATCAGCTCTTCGATGAGAAAATTCGCGTAGCCGGGGCCTAGTCCGTCGTATTCCGGAGATCGAGTCGATCTCGCAAACCCGCCCTCGCGCGTCGCGGGAAACGAACCAGAGGCCACGCCCAGCGCAGCGCAGACGGGCATGGTTCCGTCCGCACTTAGTCGCTCGAAAAGCTCCGGCACGAATGCCAGCATGCCGTCCTGCTGGACATAAAGAGCAGCAGGTTGTGCGGGGCTGGCTTTTGACGGGACGTAAAGCGTGTACCTGTGAACCGTCCCCGGCTTGACTTTCGAACCTGTAAACGCACCTTCCCTGATCGTGTATCTGGCAGTATCCATGAAATAAAACCCACCTTTCGCGCAGTCACAGACCCGCTAGCTGTTTTTCACCATTTCCATCACAATGCTTTCCCACTCGAAAATATTTTGCGGGCGGCCATTGCAGGTGCTGATGTCCTTGAGGACCAGATCGCAGGCGCAGCCGTTGCGCTGGCAGGCTTTAAGGATGGCCCCGATCTCCTTGCGGAGCTGTGCGTGGTCCAGGCGGTCGGTGGCGACTGATGCCGGATTGGGTTTGGACGAAAGCACATACTTCCGGCCGATCGCTTCCGCAGCGACGTTGACGTCCGCCCACGGCGTGATCGAGACCTTGCGCAGGTTCGGGATCTTTTGGACGATGTCCATCTTCCGGTCGAGCGGTTCGCAGCAGCCGTAATAGACCAGCCCGCAATGGGACAGGGGCTCCTTGACGTAATTGATGTCGAACTCCTCGTGCATCGCCCCCGATACCGACGCGAAGATCTGGGCCACGGCCCGGCCCCAGACGTTCTTCAATGTGACATGCTCCCCGTCAAAATCTTTCCCCGGCAAGTCGCTCGCCAGGATGGGCGTGCAGTGCAGGGAGTGGGGATCATTGTCGAACAAACCCAACGCCTCGGTCTGCTTGATCGCATCCCATTTGATATCGTGCAGCTTGCGCACCAGGCGGTGCATAAACTCCGGGCGGTCCGCCAGGTCAAGCAGCAGGTTGTTGACGCCGCGGTACATAGACACGTCATCCCATGTCGCGAACGACGCGTATTCAACCCCCTTGAGGCGCACCGGCAGAATGTCGCCGATCGCATCTCCGACAAGCTGGAATCGCCGCAGGGTTTCTTCCTGGTCATAGGTGACGACGAAAGGGCGGAGCTTGTCGAGGTCGGCATCCGTGGCGAGCTGGTCGTGATATTCGTGCGACCGGATCGTGTCGCGTCCTTCCTGGGCCAGCGTCCGTTCGTTAACCGAGACGCCGATTCCCGTGACGTTGATCTTCTTGTAGACCGGCACGTACGGGGTGAGAATCATATCGGCCGGCAAATGCCGCGCCTTGTAGATGGTTGAGCGCAGGAACCATTCCACCTGGCGCAGGACCGGATCCTCGCACCGCATGGTCAGCTCGTCGCCGATCGCCATCTCGGTCCAGGGCAGCTCGTCTATCAGGACGACGGGCCGGATCGGCTTCAAGTCGTTCACCGCGCGGTGCAAGCTGCGGTTTTCCAGAAAGCGCGCTTGCCGGGAGAGGAGGAAGTAGTCGCCGGCCAGCTTGCGAAGAATAACTTTTTCCGTGTGGTTCATAGGTTCCCTTTTCTGTTGGCAACCGGATTTTGCAGCCTGCGTCCTATTGACGCAAGAGGTCCGTGCCGGGAGATTCTACTCGAAGCAGTCCGTTCTTCCAAAGATCAAAAACCGCCGGAGCTTCCGCTCTCAGCTGGCAATCAGACTCTCATCAAAGCGCCCTTATGGCGTCGCACCATGTTTGCGCCATGCGGTCATAGGCCACGGCGTTGGGATGGTTGATGCCATTCGAAAACAGCCCGGGATCAATCAATCCGCCGGTGAGCAAATTCTTGTATTGGTTGACGGTGCTCACATGCATTCCAGCAGTTTGGAAGGCCGGCACGAGCCTGTCCCGGATGTACGTGTTGTAGTCTACGATGGCCTGTGAAAAATGGATCATCGGAGTAATCTGCGCGACAATCACGCAGAGCTCCGGGGTTGTTTCAACGATCTTCCGGACAATGCAGTCGAGATTTGTTCCCGCAGCCGGGCTACCGCCGTCATTGATGCCGATCATCAGCAAGACTACATCGGGCTTGTCGGCGGAAACCCACTTGCCGATGTCGCTCAAGATGCCGTCAGTTCCCCATCCCCCGTAGCCCCGGTGATGGTCCTGGCCGATGGCCCTGAGATCGGGAGACGGTGTGCTGCGCGGCTTGCCAAAGCGGCCGTCCCATGGCTCGGGAGATTCTCCGACGAACTGAACACTATAACCGTCGTTCGTCAGCCGCGTGTACAAGGCGCTGCGGTAGCCAAACTCAAACGGCACATCCCATTCCGGATTGTCGGTATAGCCGGCCGTGATCGAGTCCCCGACGCACATGATGCGCAAAGGGCCTTCCGTCTTTGCCACCGCGGGGCCATCTGCACGGTGTAAGCTGGTGGATCCGGATGTTCTATCAGCAGCCGCCCCGGTCGCCAGAGTATTGCCAACCATCAATCTGATCATCGAAATCCTTCAGCTCTGTTTGCGCGCCCCTGATCTTCCCGTTAGCCCCGCGTCTTTCTCATTCCGTGCCTGAACGACAGCCCTCACTCTCAGAAGAGCCGGCGTCGTGGCGTCATGACACCCATGGGACGAAACCTGTTTCTGCTTCTGCTCGCGCCGCTCGCCGAATGACCGCTGCTCGATACACAACGCCGCAATGCCCCGGCTCATGCAGCCGAGAGCGAAGTCGCGGTCTCCCTCGACCTTGTGAGGCCTGGACTCATCCTCCCGCTGAACCGCAATGGAATTGTGCATGCCGGTCGAGTGGCCCTGCAGACAAATCATGAACGTGTATGGCGGCTTAAGGCCCTTTGGCAGGCAAACATACGCCACAACGTCCGAGCAAGGCTCCGATGTAAACCTGATCTTCTCTATGGTTCCCAGCGGGGTGGCCCGCTTCCAGAGGCGCCCTGGCCGGAGCTCGCACCGTTCCTCCGGCATGTCGCCAACCAGTTGCCGCAATTTCCGGCGAAGCCTGCTTTGCCACTTTGAAACATCGCCGCCGTCGTATCCAAGCGCCGGGACAGTCTGCGCCATCAGGCGCGCGTGATATTCGGAGGGAGAAAAGTGTGTCTTCATCAATATCCTGTCTCCTCGTCAAACGTCAAGGGGCCCGTCGCAGAACCTGGACAGTGCAGTGCGCGGCACCGTAGCCACCAGTCAGGTTCGAGAAGTCCATCCACGTGGCATTAACTCCATTGGTCTCCAGGCTCGCTTTGTACGCTTCACTCACCCCGGCTATGCCTAGAATCTTCCTCGGGCCGACTGTGAGAAAGTTTAGTCCGTACTTCAGCTGATCAGCGCTGCTCACAGAAATCATTTTGAAACCCTGCGCTTCCAGATATGCTTGAAAGTCCACATCACGCCGGGCCAGAAGGTAACCGCCTGTTCCGGCAGTGTATACGTCGGCGAGCAGCCTCATTTCCGGGGAAACCACACGGGGCCTGCCCACGGCATCACGGTTCATTCGAGTCTCAACCATAACCGCCAGATCCGGAGCGATGACGTTGAAGTATGTATCCAAGTGCATCTGATTCTGGTTTAGCCAAGCCTCTTTCACGACAACGACCGTTTCGGTGCCAAACACATCGTTATCGAGCAGTTGACGCACCGCATCCGGATTCGTGCGCAGGCCCTGACCGATGAACGCAACCTTACCTGCCGGGATGAAGTCGCCGCCTTCGAGACGACCGTCACCATGGACTTCGTAGAGCGGAGCAATACCAAGCTTCTTAAGGACGAATCTCACGATCTCTGTTTCAGCGCGGCGTTGCTCTGAGTTCATACGACCAAGGACAACGCCTTTTCTCGTGGTGATCATCTGGTCTCTCATGAAGTAGAGGTTCATCACCGGGGAAACTTCGTAGGAGGCAACATAGCCAGTATTGAGGGCGGGCGTCGGACGCAAATGCACCCGGGGCTGGGTCAGAATGATTCTCACCAGATCCCTTGGATGAAGCCCCCGAAGCGTCGTTCCTAGATACTCCTGCTGCTTCTTCTCCTCGGCCGCCCGGCTTTCGAACCCCTCACACGTAACCTTTATGAACCGGCTGGCTAGCTCCCTGAGCTCGTCAAGCGGCGGGCCTTCAATCGGGCGGCCCGCCCTATCGAGAACCCCATCGAGCAACGTCTCGACCACGCTGCGGACGCGGGCCCCCTGGAGGCTCAGGAGCCGGACGTAGCTCTGGTGTTCAGCTGCCGCCCCATCTGGCCAAAAAGGCCTTTCGAACAATGCAGCGTCTGGATGGATCACTCCAAAGAAAAGCTCCGCCCCGGGGGTATGGACCAGAACCTCGCGGGGCGGAAGCCACTCGGCTTCACAGCCGGCTGTGATTGCCGCTTGCGCAGCGGGAGAGCCGGGCTCCCTGAGCAGAACGCCCGAGGACAACGCGGTTAAGGAAAGAGCAAAAAAGGCGCCTGAGACTACACAACGGACGCTTCTGCCAGGCCTCATAAGCAATCTCCTTTATGCACATCTACAGGAAACAGCAGGCGAACTGCGCCCATCAGCCGCAGGCTACTTGCCGTCGCCTGCATTTGACTGGTTGTGACGTTCATCTGCGAAGGTGATTTTGCGGCGCACTATTGTCGCATCGCTCCATCGCTCCCATCCGCCCTTCAGCGAAAAGGTGTAGTACACATAGAACTCTTTCCCGGTTCGTCGCGGGTCATCAAGGAATCCTGCGATTGACGGATAAAAAGCTTCGCCCTTCCCGGTTACGAGCTTCCTGCGATCGGACCAATTGATGCCGTCCTCAGAGCAGGATATGAATAAATCCACGTTTTGAGAAGAAACATTGGCGGCAACGACCATGATAAACTTATCGAGGGCGGCGTTATAGCTGACATCCATCCAGCGCGTGCCGGGGTTGCCTCGCTCCAGAGGGCTCGACTTCCCGCCCACAGCAGGCTCCGAGAACGCGCCATTGTAATACTTCGTCCATTCTGCACTCTTGCCTTCCATGCTGGCGCTGACGACCGCTGCAACTTCCGCTCTTGCCACGGAAAGGTTGCTTTGTCGCGGACTTCCATCCGCCATGACATCCCGGGCATAGACGTAGAAATATCCGTCCTTGATGATGTATGGCGATCCGCAGATCTCTACGGTACCTTCCGCCTGCCCGCCGGGAACGTTGGCCGTGAAAATGGGCCCCAAGTCTTTGAACTTCAGTCCTTGCTCATCCGTCTGGATCGCAAGGCCCAATACGCTGTAGAAATTCTTGTATGTGCCCCGATGAATCTCCGCATGGTAGAAGAGGAAAACGCGGTTCGATTTTGGATCACGGAAGATCGGGCCTCCCGCAAGGTACTGAAAATCTTTGTTGCCGGTCGCGATGGATACGCGCTCCACCCGTTGAAATAAATTTTTCAGGGTGCCGGTGACGCGAACTGGATCGCGACCGTTAGCGCCATATAGTTGCACCTTGTCGCCGCTTGTCAGCACTCCGCCGTTGCCATCAATGAACCATTTCAGTCCAAGGGCTTCCCGCTGCTCCATGGTCACGATGACTTCCCGCTCACCCACGATGAAGGCGGACACCTCGGCCGAAAACACAACAGCACTGCTCAAGAACACTGCGGCCGTCACATAAAAAATGTTCCGGATATCAATTCCCATGAAAATCTGCCTTTCTTCTCTGCAGAACGTTCACCTTCAACTCTGGCCACACACCAACGGTCTCCTGCGATTCCAGCAGCAGCCACAAATCCTGCATGCGGGCAGGAGATCCTTGCGGCAGCCCGGGACGGGGAAGATCGCGCGTGTAACCCATGCTGCCGGAGCCGATATAGTCGTTCTCGTTGTTCATGGTCAGCAACCCCTCGCGCTCAGCCCATTGCGCAAAGGCCAGGAGGTCGTCGTGCAGGAACTGCATCAGCCGGTGGAATAGACAGGCTGCTCATAGCTTTTTCTCATGCTTGAATAGTTGTTCTCAGAAAAGCCCGGTCGCCGCAGGCGGCACCGCGAGTCCCGTTTGGCAGGAGTTTTTCAAAAAAGCTCACAGTCTTTCTCCCCAGCGCAAACGCAGAGCATTGGCTACGACCGCCACCGAACTCACGCTCATCGCTGCCGCCGCTAACATTGGCGAGAGCTGCCATCCGGTTAACGGGACCAGCGCCCCTGCGGCCAGCGGCAGGCCAAGCAGATTGTAGCCAAAGGCCCAGCACAGGTTCTGGCGGATATTGCGTCGCACGGCGCGACTGAGGCGGATTGCGGCGGGCACGGCAAGCAGGTCATTACCGACGAGCACGATGCCTGCTGTCTGCTTGGCCACGTCGCTCCCCGCGCCCATCGCCAGGCTGGCGTCGGCCCCGGCCAGCGCTGCGGCGTCGTTGATTCCGTCGCCCACCATGGCCACCCGCGCTCCGCTCGCGCGCAAGGCTGCAATCCGGGCCGCCTTGGCGCGCGGATCGAGATCCGCCTCGCTGCGCTCAATGCCGGCCGCCCTGGCCACTGTTTGAGCCGCTGCGGAGTGGTCGCCGGTCAGCATCAAAACCTCGACTCCCAGCGCATGCAATTCCTGAACCGCCTTACGGGCATCGGGCTTGATGACGTCGGCCACCGCGATCGCACCCAGCACGCGGCCGTCGGCAGCAACCCACGCCACGCTCGCGCCCTGCGCCTCCATGCGGCCCACGGTTGCACGTAGCGCAGGCTCCGGCGGCTCAACGCCATGCGCCTTCATGAAGCGTCCATGGCCCACCACCACTGCGCGGCCGCCGACCTGACCGCGAACACCACCACCTGATTCCGAGACGAATTCCTGCGCTGGCGGAATCGTCAGGCCCAGCTCACGCGTGCCATTCACAATTGCCGACGCCAAAGCATGAGCGCTGGATGCCTCCAGCGCAGCCGCCGTCCGCAGCACCTCGGCCTCGTTGGCGCCTGCGCCGGCCATCACGCGCACAAGCCGCGATCGTCCGGCGGTCACCGTGCCTGTCTTATCGAGAGCCACGATTGTCACATCCGCCAAGCTCTGGAGGGCCGCCGCATCGCGGAATAAAATTCCCCGCTGCGCGCCACGCCCGACCCCGACCATGACCGACATCGGCGTGGCTAGTCCCAGCGCGCAGGGGCAGGCCACCAACAGCACGCTCACGGCGCTCACCAGCGCCTGCGTGAGACGCGGCTCGTCGCCCCAACGCATCCAGGCGCAGAACGCGGCCGCTGCAATTACAATCGTTAGCGGAGTGAAAATCGCAGCCACGCGGTCCACCAGCGCCTGCACCGGCGCCCGGCTGCGCTGTGCCTGGCGCACCAGCTCCACAATTTGCGCCAGCACAGTATCCGCGCCCACCCGCTGAGCACGCATCACCAGCACGCCGTTGCCGTTAAGCGTGCCGCCGGTAAGAGCGTCGCCAGGGCGCTTGCTGACAGGCAGCGGTTCGCCGGTCAGCATGGCTTCGTCCAGCGCGCTAACTCCCGAGATCACCGATCCATCCACCGGCACCCGTTCGCCAGGCCGGACTTGCAAGCGGTCGCCGGCACATACTTCCGCCAGCGGAACCTCATTCACGCCGCCGTCCGTCCGCAGCCGCCGCGCGCAAGGCGGGGTCAATTCCATCAGGGCCCGGATGGAGTCGCCGGTACGCCGCCGCGCACGCGCTTCGAGCAGCTGGCCGAGCAGCACCAGCGCCACGATCATCGTGGCGGCATCCCAATAAACCGGCACTTCATGGGCACCGCGCAGAGCGGCGGGGAAAACGCCGGGCAGCAGCAGGGCGGCGACGCTGAACCCGTAGGCGGCCATGACTCCAAGCCCGACCAGTGTGAACATATTAAGACGCAGCGCGACCCATGAACTCGCCGCGCGCACCAGCAACGGCCAGCCGGCGACAAAGACCGCGACCGTGGCCAGCGCTCCGGCCGCCCAACGCGACCAGCCTGCAGCGCCGCCTGCCATCGCATGTCCGCCCATCATGCCGAGGACCATGACCGGCACAGCCAGCAACGCCGCCAGCGCCAGTCGCCAGTATAGATCCTGTAATTCGCGGGCCTCTCCGGCATCTCCAGTATCGCCGGAGCTCTGTAACGGCATGCCGCAGTGAGGACAGGCGCCCGGCAGCTCGGATTCGACGCCGGCACACATTGGACAAAAGTATTTCATATCACCCCCAAAGCGACTCCGGATACTCGCCGCGCGCCACGAGGGCACGGATGCCGTCCACCACGACGGGCTTGTCTGCTGGATAGGTCACCCCCAGCCAGTGCTCAGGCGTTTTCAGAACTTGCACAGACGCGGCGTCGCGCTGGATCAGTTCATCAACCACAGCTGGCAGGTAACACTCCGCTTTCAGCTGACCGTCTGAGGCGCGCAGGAAGTTATTAAGGCCGTTTTCCAGGGCCGGGAAAATCGAGGGGTTGAACCCCCAGAAATTCATTGAGACGGTTTCATCGCCGGTCAGCGGCTGCCACGAGCCATTCTCCATCTGCGACCGCAGCCCATCCGCGCCACGCTCAATTTTAGGATTCTCGACCACCGATCTCAGCTCGCCGGCATCATTCAACCGGCAAATTCCGCGCGCAACACTGCCATGCTCCGAGAGCGTGTTCCGCAGAGTGAAGCCTGTCATAGCATAACGCGCCGTGCCGGGCGGCAGTTTACGCAGGCGCTCCGCCAGCAGAGCGTAGGACTGGCGGCCGTAGAAGTCGTCGGCATTGATTACAGCGAAGGGCGTATGCACCGCCTTACGGCACACCCACAGGGCGTGTGCGGTACCCCAGGGCTTTTGGCGCTCCGCAGGCGCCGTCAGGCCGGCAGGCAGATCGTCCAGCTCCTGAAAGACCAGCTCCACCGGCAGGGCGCGCTCGAAGCGTGACGACACCGCCGCGCGGAACTCTCTCTCGATGGACTTGCGGATTACGCAGACCACCCGGTCAAAGCCTGTCCGTCTGGCATCAAAGACCGAGTAGTCCATCACGATCTCGCCCGAGGGCCCGACCGGATCAATCTGCTTCAGTCCACCGTACCGGCTGCCCATGCCAGCCGCCAACACCACCAGCGTCAATTCCATATTGTTCTTCCATTCATCATTGGAAATTCCTTGTTGGTTATTGGATATTCAGTTTCATTTGCTTGGGACGTCAACCCGGCTCCTGCTCTTCGGCGTCAAGTTCCTTGCGCACCGCGCGTAGTGCGGCCTGCGCGCTGGCATAAAGCCGCACCAGGCTGCTCCAGCCCATCCACACGATCACCGCAATCACGGCCAGCAGCACCCCGAGCACCGGCCCCTTCGGCAGCAAGGCTGCGCTCAGCAGTAACGTCAACATCAATACACCGCCCATTGCAATCAGCAGCAGTGTGCGCGACAGCACATTGCGCGCGGTGTAGACCCAGCGCCCGCTCAAGCTGCCCGGCAAACTGAGTTCCGCTGTCACCATCGTCACCGCCTCCAGCTTGCGGTAGGTGGCCACATAGATCGGCAGCGCCACAACCACGGCCGCCAGCCAGCATACAGTATCGGCGCCTCCCAGCCACTTCGGCAGCTGGTCATTCAGCCATATAACATGCCGGGCTAAAAAACTGGCGGCAGTGAACAGCGCCGCGATCAGCATCAGATTAATGAAAACGATCCACAGCGAACGACGAACGCTTTTAGCGACCGCATCCTCCACGCGGCGTCCCGCCAATTGCCCGAGCCAATCGGCATAAAAAGCCAGACGCCCGGCCCAGACCGGCGATCGCGCTCCGGAGAGATGCGCGGCATACCGCTCAATCAGTTTCAGCACCAGTGGATTCAGCGCCGTGGTCAGCACCGCCACACCCACGGCCAGCTGAAAAAGCCCGCCGCCGGTTATTCCCAGCGCCGGGCCAAGCGCCGCCACAATCAGGGCAAACTCGCAAACTTGCGCCATGCTGCCGCCGACGCGCAGCGCGTCAGCAGGCGGCAGCCCAACCGCCGTCGCGCCCACCGTGCAAACCACGAACTTGCCCAGCAGGACAACTGCCGTGACGATCAGGATGTCGCCGGCACACGATATCAGCAGATTGGGCGCGACCATCATTCCAATGGACACAAAAAAGACCGCAACAAACATGTGCCGCAGCGGGGTTATGAGCGTCGTGATGGCCCGATGGGCGCGCGGCGCTTCTGCGATCACCGAGCCAATTACGAAGGCGCCCATCGCCAGGCTGAACTGCAGCCGGAACGCGGCGTAGGCCGTCATAAATACCAACCCCAGCGCCGACAGCAGCAATGTTTCATCGCTGCGGAAGCGTGTAACATACTTCAGGAAAGGCGGCACGGCCAGCAGTCCGAAGATGATCACCGCTACCAGAAACACACCCAGCTGCCCCATCCGCAACATCATTGCTCCGGTATCCATCTGGCCGCCGATAGCCAGTCCGTTGAGCATGGCAATCAAGGCCACCGTCAAAAAGTCCTCAACCACATTCAGTCCAACAACAAATTCGGCGAAGCGTCCGCCCTCCCGGCCACTCTCGCCCATCAGCCGGGCCAGCACGGCAGTGGAGGAATCGCAGATCATTACCCCAAGAAAAATACGCTCCACCCGCCCCCACCCCAGCGCTCCTCCAACCATCCACCCCAGCCAGACCATTACGCCCACGTCAAGCAGTGCGACCAATAGCGCCGGCAGTCCCACGCGGCGCATTTTACGCAGGTTAAAATCAATGCCCAGCGACAGCATCAGAAAAATGATGCCCAAATCGCCCAGCGTGCGGATGGTCATTTCGTTTGCGACCAGGGGGATCGGCAGCGCGTGCGGACCAATTACAAAACCGGCGCCGATGAAGCCCAGCAGGCGCGGCACCCGCAGACGATCACAGACGATCGCCGCCAGCGCTGCGGCGATCATGACCACAGCCAGATTTTGCAGAAAGGTCAGGTCTTGCACGCGTCACCTTGCTCCCGGATACTGACAAGCGCGGCCACAAGGCGCGCCAACCAGGGCGTCTGGGCCGGTCGCAGCTTGTGGCGGGCTGCATCCATGTCAAAAAAAACGGCGCGGTCCAGTTCAGGCACCTGCAGCATCTGCCCCGACCGCGGTGGCCATTCTATGGACGTAAGGTTACTCTTAGGCGGCTGCGTATCGTCCGCGTCCCCCTCGAAGGCCCAGCCATGCACGACCTTGCCGCTGGGCTGCATGATTGAGCCCAGCGCGTGATAGGGGCCGTTGGGCGTAATTCCCGTCTCTTCCTGAAATTCCCGGCAGGCGGCTGGCAGCAGATCCTCGCCGGGCTTGATCCCGCCTTTTGGAATACCCCAGGCCCCGTCGTCCTTGTTCGCGAAATAGGGCCCGCCGGGATGACCCAGATAAACCTGCAACTGCCCGTTGCGGTTGCGATACATCATCAATCCAGCGCTGACTTTTGCTGCCATGTTGCGCGCGCCCCCTCGTGCCGCGTGACAGGTAGTATAGTCACGATAGCCCGCGCGCTCAACCGTCAAGCGCAACCCCACAATTCGGGCGGCTTGTTACAACTTATCCGCCTGTGATACGATCATATCGCGCTGGGATGAAATAACGTCAATTGTGTCAACCGCGCGTCTGGTCGCGCATAATCCACGGGCACGAAGTGTGCCTTTTCAAATTATTATTGGCGTCCTTCAGGGGCGCCAAAGCTGAACATGAATACAATCCATAAGCTTGGTTGGTTGCCGGACGTGCCGGACCTGCGCGACGTGCCGTTCCGGACTGTTTATCAGGTGCCCCGCAAGTTGCCGCCGCGCGTGGATTTGCGTGCCGGCTGTCCCCCTGTGGAGGATCAAGGGGAATTGGGCTCCTGTACCGCGCAGGCGCTGGCAGGAGCACTGGAGTTTTTGGAGCTAGCCGCCATTCGCGCCGCCCCTCTGCAACCGGTATTTCATGACCTCAGCCGTCTATTCATTTACTACAATGAGCGCGTCGCTATGGGGACTGTGAAGGAAGACTCGGGGGCCATGCTGCGGGACGGCATTAAAACCATGGCTAAGCTGGGCGCGTGCAAAGAAGATCTCTGGCCCTACGAGATTGCCCGATTCGCCAGCAAGCCGACCGCGCGCTGCTATACCGAGGCTGTCGGACACACCGTCAAAGCATACCAGCGGTTGAATAGTTTACAGGAGATGAAATCCTGCCTGGCGCAGGGCTTGCCGTTCGTTTTCGGCTTTTCCGTTTACGAGCATGTGATGACGCCGGCCATTGCCAGAACCGGCGTGATCAGGCTTCCGCGCAGCGGTGAGAGGATGCTGGGCGGCCATGCGATTCTGGCAGTTGGTTACGATGACGCCAAAGGTCGCTTGATTTTCCGCAACTCATGGGGCGCATCCTGGGGCCAAAAAGGCTACGGAGAAATGCCCTACGACTACCTGACCCGCCGCGAACTCTCCGACGACTTCTGGTGCATCCAATCCACCGCCAGCGATCTCTATGCGTTGAAGAAGATATGATTGCCAGCACCAAGCAAACCGCCGCTTTGCAGCTTTTGGCATCTGTTAACGGCGTAGATCCCGCCGTCTATGGCGATCACTATTACCGCGATGTTGTCGACGGCATTGAAAGTATGAACCACCCCGGGTTGGCGGCCATCCAGCGCTTGGCACAGAATAGCCGCAACATTCTGGACTGCGGGTGCGGAGAGGGCAGCAAGTTGAGTTACGTGGGGGCGCCAGACGCCATGCGAACCGGCGTCGAATGGAGCGAGGAAGGGGTGCGGCGGGCGTCGCAACGGCCCGGGCTCAAAGTGGTGCGCGCCGACATACGCCGGATGCCTTTTCCGGATGGGACGTTCGATTTTGTCTTCAGCGCCTACGTTCTGGAACACACCACCGAACCGGAGGCTGTCGTGGCCGAAATGCTCCGCGTCCTGGCCACTGGCGGTCATTTGGCACTGCTGTGCCCGAATTACGGATCACCTTTTTTTTGCTCTCCCTGCAGCCGCGCCAATCCTTGGAGGCGCGCCATTCGCCTTGCCCTGCGGGACGTTTTCATCGGATGGCGATCGCGGCATAAGTTGATCTGGCAAGCGGTTGTGCCAATCGCCACTGCGGAGCACTGGTTTAGCGAC
>JBAXJV010000028.1:0-14478 GCA_037137675.1 bacterium
GCCAGCGCGGCGACGAGGTTGAGATATAGCACGGGAAAAAGGTGCAGCGCTTCGAGCAACACAATGCCAAGCAGCGGCCAGCGGCCAAGCCAGTCCACGGGTCCGTCCACGATGTTGCAATTGAGCAGCAGCGTGCTCAGCGCCCCGACGCGGGCAAAAATCATCTTGATCCCCACGGCGCTGACGAAGGGCGGCAGAATCATCGGGATCAGCAGCAGCCCCGCAGCCAGCGGTTTGCCGGGAAAGTCGCGCCGGGCGAACAGCCAGGCCAGCGGCAGCGCGATGACCAGACAGGTCAGCGACACCAGCGTGGCGATCCAGAGGCTCGTGATAATCGCTTCGAGCTGCGTCGGACTGCTGAACAGTCCGCGCATATAGAGCGTGGTGAAGCCTTGCGGATCACGGAAGGCGCGGACGAAGACATGGCCCAGCGGCCAGAGCAGAAATACTCCGAGAAACGCCGCGACTGCGGCGGCAAGCAACCATGGCCCAAGGCGCGCGCGGCTCACGCCGTGACGCTCCCGCCCGCTGGCGGCAGAACCACCGCAGCGGATGCGGAGATCTGCCAGGGCCCGATATCCCCGATTCGCGGCAGCGCCTGCGGCTGGTTGAGGCAGGTGGCTTTAAGTGTCAATGTTCCCACGGCGAGCGACACGGTGAGCGTGGCGCCGTTGAGGCGCGTGGCAGTGACGCGGGCCGTCAGCAGGTTGTCGCTACCGCCGGCCGCAGCGTGCACCACCGGCTGCAGTGCCTCAGGACGGACCATTACAACAACCCTGGCCCCGGGCGCCGGAGGTGTGGCGGGGGTCACGGCAGTCAAGATGCCGGCATCGGTCTCGACCGTGACGGTGTTGTTTCCCGATAAAGCGCGCACGCGGCCGGGGAACAGATTGGCCTCGCCCAGAAAGTCGGCGCAGAAAACCGTGGGCGGGCGGTGGTACAACTCCGCCGGCGTGCCAACCGCCTGCACGCGGCCGTCGGCCATTACGGCCATGCGGTCGGCCAGCGAGAGCGCCTCGGCCTGGTCGTGAGTGACGTAGACAAAGGTGATCGCCGTGGCGGTGTGCAGCTCCTGGATGGCCTCGCGCATTTCCAGCCGCAGGCGTGCGTCAAGGTTGGAGAGCGGCTCGTCGAGCAGAATCACGCCCGGGTTCAAAACCAGCGCGCGGGCCAGCACGACGCGCTGCTGCTGGCCTCCGGAGAGCTGCCCGGGGCGGCGGCGATCCAGTCCGACCAGGCCCACGCGCGCCAGCGTGGCGGCGACACGCGTGGCGATTTCGTGGCGCGCGACGCGGCGTTCGACCAGGCCGAAGGCGACGTTCTCGCCCACGGTCAGGTGCGGCCAGAGGGCGTAGTTCTGAAAAACCATCGGCGCGCCGCGCAAGTACGGCGGCCGTCGGGCGACGTCCTCGCCGTCGAACCGAATGATGCCGGCGTCGGGCCGCTCCAACCCCGCGAGAATGCGCAACAGGGTGGTTTTGCCGCAGCCCGATGGGCCCAGCAAAAAAAAGAGCTCGCCGGGATGAATTTCCAGCGAAACGGCATCCAGCGCCGTGACCGTTCCAAAACGTTTAGTAATGCCCTCAATCGCCAGCGAAGGCGCGTGGGCGGCGGCGGATTTCGATTCGGCTTGCATGGGATGGTGCTCCGTACCCGAAGTTGTACACGTCCCGGCGGGCGGATGCAATCTGGTAGCATCAGACGGTTTGTGCAAGACGACCCTCGCGCATTCCTTGATAAATCCGGAGGCGTGTCCCGTCTGTGGCGGCGATAAGGAAGTGGCCGGTTATGCCGAGGCTGAAAAACATCACTTAACGATCAAGACTCCGTCTGCCATGGATCGAACAAGGTCACGCCCATAGCCTGTACGTCGGCCAGATTCCGTGTGACCAGCGTCATGTGCCCGGCGATGGCCGATGCTGCCATAAGACTGTCCATGACCGGCCATGTCCTGCAATGCCCACGCCGTTTTCACATCACGCCTCCTAGCTAGCCTGTCTAGCCAGATGGCATCAAAGTGTCGTCGCTGATGCAAGAGGGTAAAGAACGGGCAATTCTCATGCGGGCGCTTGGTCGTGTGAATTCTGGCAATCCTCAAATCATCCGCTATAATACAGCTTCCAGTTCATGAGGCTGAAAACGGCAGTTCCGTAATACGCAAAAAGACACGCAGGCTGGTAGAGCAGGCACAAACGGAGGCAGCGGATGAGGTTTGAACAAATGCGGTGGAAGGGTGCGTGGGATCTGGCGGCGGCAGTGTTAGCCGTAGCGGCATTGCTGGCGGGTACGGGTTGCAGCCTGAATGATGGCGGTAATGCGCTGGAAATTGACCCGTCCAGCGTGCAGGTGAACGCCGACACGGCGACGAACGTGGTCTTCACCGCGACCAACGGCGTTCCGCCTTACGCCTGGGCGCTGATCAACTACAACTGGGGCACGCTGGTGTCCAGCGGCTCGGTGGCCACCTTCACCACCGTCGCCGTGCCAGGACAGAACTCCATCCAGGTCAAGGATGCCGACGGTAATCTGGCACGCGCATTCGTTGTCGGAATTCAGTGAAAGGGCGCTATTTATGAACGTGCTGGTTATGCTCTTAATTACAGTTCTGGTTTTTGCTGCAGGCTATTGGCTTTACGCCAGATATATTGAAAGAGTTTTTGACGTTGACGGCACGCACGTGACGCCTGCCGTTGAAATAAATGACGGCGTTGATTATGTGCCGACGCATAAGTTCGTCATATTTGGCCACCATTTTGCCGCCATTGCCGGCGGCGGGCCCATCATCGGCCCGACTGTGGCGCTGATCTTCGGCTATATCCCCGTCTGGCTATGGATTATGATCGGCACGCTGTTTATAGGCGCAGTACATGATTTCACCGCGCTGCTTGCTTCCATGCGCGAACGCGGAAAGTCCATGTCAGAAATCGCCGAGAAGACGATGGGCCGGGCGGGCTTCCTGATGTTTATCGCTTTTACCAGCATCATGCTGCTGATGGTCACGTCGGTTTTTTTAACCCTGACATCCACGGCGCTCGCATCCAAATACCCGCTGGCCTGTTTTGGCACGGACGTCACCAGAATTCAAACCGTAGTCGAAAACGGCGTCACCTATGCGGTCATCGGCGGGATTGCTTCAACCTCGGTTCTGTTCATTACGCTGTGCGCGCCACTGGTAGGATGGCTGCTCTATAAAAAACGCGCGAACGCCTATGCCGTATCTATACTTGCCGTGATCATCTGCGCGGTTTCCGTCATAATCGGGCTGGCCCTTCCCATCAAGATTGACCCCTTCATCTGGATGATCCTGCTGTCAATCTACACGCTCTTCGCTGCCGGCCTGCCCGTGTGGCTTGTGCTGCAACCACGCGACTTCACCAACTCATTCATGCTCTATGGCGGGGTTCTCGGCATGCTGATCGCCACGGTCGTAGTTGGCTTAAAAGGAGCCGTGATTAATATCCCGGCCACCAACATTTCAGAAGGCACCCTGCAGCTGGGGTATATCTGGCCGATTCTTTTTATAACAGTTGCCTGCGGCGCCATTTCCGGATTTCATGCCCTGGTGGCAGGCGGCACAACCTCAAAACAGATTTCGCGCGAAAAGCCCGACGCAAAAGCAGTGGGCTACGGCGGCATGATACTTGAGTCGCTGCTGGCCGTCGTCGTGGTCATTACAGTGGGCGTGGGCCTGTCATTCGCCGAATTCTCGGCTCTGGTTTACCCCGTCGCTGACGGAGTCAAATCAAACCCCATTCTGGCATTCGCACTTGGCCTGGGCGGGCTTTTGAAAAAGGCTTTCGGCCTGCCTTTAACTTATGGCGCCGTGTTCGGCATCCTGCTGGTCGAGGGCTTTGTGGTGACAACGCTGGACACGGCTGTGCGCCTGAACCGGTACCTGCTGGAAGAGCTTTGGAATATGCTTTTCAAAAAGGTGCCCAAGCTGCTTAAAACCTACGCTTTCAATTCATTTCTATGCGTTGGCATGATGTTCCTGCTGGCCTACTACAATGCCTTCAAACAGCTCTGGCAGATTTTCGGATCTGCCAACCAGCTGCTTGCGGCACTCACCATGCTGGCCGTCAGCCTGTGGCTCATGCAGAAGGGCAAAAGGCATTGGTTTGCGATGATCCCCGGCATTTTCATGCTCGTAACAACCATCGCATCGCTTTTAATCCTGCTCGTAAAAGACTATCTGCCAAAGCATAATTACATGCTGGCTGCAGTTGATCTGGTGCTTCTGGCGCTTGCAGGCGGATTTGTAGTGCTAGTGATTAATAAACTGACCCGTAAAGTGGCCGCCGTCTAATACTTCCAGCTCGACAATGCAGGCAACCGGAGGCTATAACCGCACAGTTTTATGCATCCAAATCCGTCCGTAATTTTATTGCGCGCCCGCATACTGCAACGATGCTACGCTGCCATGTGGACGGCTGTTCTAATGGCGTGGTCTGTGTCAGGCAGCGGCTGCCGCAGCCTGCCGTTGATTGAAACGAACGCCGGCCCGCAGCCCTGCATTAGCGGCAAACTGCCGCCAACGCCAGCCACCAATACGCCAGCGGCGGCAGGCGGCAGCACCAATCAACCCGCTGGAAATAGCGCTCAAGCGCTGGCTGCCGCCGACCCTTACGAACAAATGCGGCAACTGACCAGCGCCATGGCGATCATTCGTCAGGACTACGTGGATCCCGATCGCACGGACTACCCGTCATTGTTCCACAGCGCCGTGGACGGCATGCTGCAAGCTCTGGATCCTTACAGCCAATACCTGGATTCCGAGTCATATCAGGAAGTGAAGGACGACACTTCCGGGGAATTCGGCGGCCTCGGGATTGTGGTGGGTGTGAAAGACGGCGCCATGATCGTGATTGCTCCGATGGAAGATACCCCGGCCTGCCGGGCAGGCATACTGGCAGGCGACCGCATCGCCGAAATTGACGGAGTGCGCACCGATAGCCTGAGCCTGCGCGACGGCATACGTAAACTGCGCGGCGAAAAGGGCAGCCTGGTACGCCTGCGCGTGCAGCGCGAAGACGGCGTCAAAGACGTGACGATTGTGCGTGATGTCATAAAGTTAACCAGCGTCAAAGGCACACGCCTGCTGGAAGGCCGGATCGGCTACATCCGCATCACCCAGTTTAGCGAGACTACCTCAACCAACCTGCTGACGGCCATTGCGACCCTGCGCGCCAAGGGCATGCAGGCGCTGGTGCTCGACTTGCGTAATAATCCCGGCGGCCTGCTGACCGCAGCCATCGAAACGGCAGAGCAGTTGCTGCCGAAAGGCGCCGTAATCGTTGCCACGCGCCGCCGGCCGGGCTTGCCGAATCCGCCGCCTTCCGTAGCGGCAGGACGGGTGCACCTGACTGATTTCCCGCTGGCGGTGCTGATCAATCCCGGCAGCGCAAGCGCCGCCGAAATCCTGGCTGGCGCATTGCAGGACAACCGCCGCGCCGTGCTGATTGGAGACGTGACTTTCGGAAAAGGACTGGTGCAGACGATTCTTCCGCTCGACGACGGCAGCGCCATCCGCCTGACAACCGCGCGCTACTACACCCCGGCCGGACGCATGATCCACGAGACCGGCATCGAGCCCGACATTCTCGTGCCCGTCTCGGCCGAAGAGTGGAACAAAGTGCAGGAAGCCCGCGCACACGAAGAAAATCAAGCGCATCCGGAGAAAAGCACGCCAGAAACAGCACCGCAGACGGATCGCCAGCTCGACCGGGCGCTGGATGTACTGACGGGCCTGTTGGTGTTGCAGCCGCCGCCGTAACTATTCAGGCTGTCAGGCTGCAGGGCAGAGCAAGAATCGTGCATGAAAAAGCTTACCTCAACGCTTGCGGCCTCTTTAGCGCAGTTTTTTCTTCACTCTAAAATTCTCCAGCCGGTCCACCTGAGCATCTGGTTGCTTCTTTCCGTCACGCTGCCAAGTCCGGCGCTCACGACGATCGGCACCGCCTGTCCGGTCAATCATACGCGTCCTGTGCGCGCTCGCACCGACTACATTGTGCTCCACACCACCGAGGGCACGGCTGTCGGCGCATTGCGCAAGCTCTCTCAGAACGGCGAGGCCCACTACATGGTTGCCACCGACGGGCGGGTGTACCGGATTGTGGATCGCGCGCGCGTGGCCACACACGCCGGACGCTCCATGTGGAATGGCCGTGTGACTCTGGACAACACGTCCATCGGCATCGAAGTCGTGGGGTCCTACAACCGTCCGCCAATGCGCGCACAGGCAGCCGCCCTGCGGGAGCTGCTGCGGCAATTGCAAACCGCTTACCATGTTCCCGACGAAAACGTGCTCACCCACTCCATGGTGGCTTACGGGGAACCCAACCAGTGGTTCCGCCGCGATCACCGCGGACGCAAACGCTGCGGAATGCTGATGGGCACAGACAGTGTCCGCCGTGAACTCGGGCTCGCGTCCAAACCGGCGTACGACCCGGACGTCCGCGCCAGCCGTCTGACAGTGGGAGATCCTTATCTGGCACGCGTCCTCTACGGGGCCAAGGCCGATGCTGAATCGTACTCGGCGGGTCAGCGCACAACTGCCGCGCAGGCCATGCCAGCACGTCAGGATTCCGCCGCCGCACAGTCCTTTTATTTTTTCTCTGACGGTCGCGTAAGCCGGGGCGACTTGCTGTCCGACGCCGCTCGCCGCAGCCTGCCTCCGCAAACCTTTGTGCTTTCCGGATACCAGTTCGCCGGGGAAGTTAACACCAACCGCTCAGTGCTCACCATCGCAGGCCGCCGCTGGCAGGAAGCCTCCACAATCTACCGCCTCCCCGACGGTCATTTCACCCACGGCGCCCGCCTGGGCGGCAGCGCGCTGCCCATCGGAACACTGGTGTTTTTCCGGAAGTAAGCGTCTTGACGTAGCGTAATCATGCGCCATATACTTGTTCCAGTGTATTACACAAGAGCGGGCGAATCCCGCCAGACGAAGGAGGTTGCAAATGATTGATCGTGTATTCATCGTTGGGCTGATTGGCGCGGCAATGCTTTTTAGCGGATGCGAAACCGTGCAGAACAATCCGAATACTGCCGCAGACGCAGGTATCGGCGCCCTGCTTGGCGCTGGAGCTGGCATGATTGCCGGCAACAACATCAAGGGAATCAATCGCGGGGAAGGCGCAATCGCAGGGGCGCTGTTGGGTGGAGTGCTCGGCGGTGCGATTGGGCACCAGTCGGACAAGACCGACAGGAATAACGCGCAGATGAACGCCCAGTTGCTGGCCGTTCAGGAACAGGCAACGACAACCATCATCAACGTCAACAACTCCAACGGCAGCACTACGCCAGTCACAATTCGCAGGGCGGGCAACCAATACATCGGTCCGCGTGGCGAATACTACAATGCGCTACCCACTGTGGGCCAATTGCGGCCGGTTTACGGATTCTAAATGCGACAGATCGGCACTTGTGAAACCCGCCCCCTGGCGGAGCGTTTTTTTGCCTATCTGCATGTGCGGGGGGTAGATAGCGAACTGCGCGAAGCGGCGGCGGGGCGTTGGTCGGTCTGGGTTCTGGACGAAGATGCCATGCGCACCTCGCAGGAGGCTTTTCAGGCCTTTTGCACCCAGCCGCAGGCCGTGCAGTTTGACGCCCCAACGCCAGCACCAGCAACTTCCGTGGCTGCTCCAACGCCATGGCGGATGAGCGCCGGCGAAACAAACGCTGACGTCGTCGGCGCTTCGTTTCCAGCGGCCACCTGGGCTTTGATTGTGCTTAGCGTCGGATTTACACTGCTTGCTCCACTGGGTTCCGATCAGGAACTGGCGCGCTTGTTGAGGATGTCGCCGTCCGCACTGCGGCAGGGTGAACTCTGGCGGCTGATCACCCCGGTCTTTCAACACCTTGCCGTTACGGCGGGCGGCATGGGCTTTCTGCACCTGCTGTTCAATATGATGTGGCTGCGCGATTTCGGGGTAAAGATTGAAACCAAACGTGGGACCGCTGGATTTTTGATGCTGTTCGCGGTGATTGCCGTCGCCTCCAATTTCGCCGAGTTTTTAGTGACGGGCTCCGGCTTTGGCGGCATGTCGGGGGTCGTGTACGGACTGTTCGGTTACGTCTGGGTGAAAGTCCGCCGCGATCCATGGTCCGGCTACACGCTTGATCCCTCCACAATCTGGGTTTTAGTTGCGTGGTTCCTGCTCGGTGCCACGGGATTGTTCGGGCCGGTGGCAAACTGGGCGCATGGCGGTGGCTTACTGACTGGTGCGCTCTGCGCTTTCGTGCCGTCTTGGTGGCAGACTCGCAAAAAGCGCGCCTGATAAGCCCGGAAAATCTGAGACCCTTAGCCCGCACGCTTGCTCCGGGCACACCCTTCGCACATTCGTATACCCCCAAATGTGCGGCTAAGCGGCGCTGGTTTCTCCCGGTACAGCCACTTATGAGCCGCAAAGACGGCTCGGCGAGACGCCTCGCCCTACCTTGCGTACGATCAAGAGGTTCTTGAGAACCAGACATAGGTAGGGCGAACCGTCCCGGTGAGCCGCTGAGGCTGATAAGGTGGCTATCCCGTACCGGGGCAGAACCTTAGCCGCACATTCGTATACCTGACAGCTATTGCAGAGAGCTGCTGCCCGTGGTAGAAATCGGTCCGATACAATACAACAAGGAGCACTTTGCCATGTCCGCAACCATTATTGACGGTAAAATCATTGCTGAAACGATTCGCTCTGAAATCAAGCAGGAGGTCATCAAGCTCAAAGCCCAAGGTTTGACGCCGGGGCTGGGTGTTGTTCTGGTGGGCCTTGATCCTGCCTCGCACTCCTATGTTACGGCTAAAGAGCGGGCCTGCGCCGAAATCGGCATTTTCTCCGACAACCACCGCCTGCCCGCCACCACCCCGCAATCCGAGCTGCTGGCGCTGGTGGAGAAGCTCAACCGCGATCCGCGCATTCACGGCATTCTCGTGCAACTCCCGTTGCCGAAGCCGCTGCATGAACGTGAGATTTTACAGACGATGGATCCGGACAAAGATGTGGACGGATTTCATCCGACCAACATCGGTCGCATGCTGATTGGCGAACGCGCCTTCTGGCCATGCACCCCGCACGCCGTGTTGCAGATCCTCAAACGCAGCGGGATTGCGATTGACGGTGCGCATGTGGTGATTGTCGGTCGCAGCCATGTAGTCGGCACCCCGCTCGCCAATTTATTGCTTCAAAAAGGGCCGCTGGGCAATGCCACCGTGACCGTCTGCCACACCCGCACCCGCGATATGGGATTTTTCACACGCCAGGCGGATATTGTGGTGGCCGCCGCCGGTCGTCCAAACACGATTACGGCCGACATGATTCGCGAGGGCGCGGTGGTAATTGACGTGGGCGTCAACCGTATTCCAGATGCCACCAAAAAACAGGGCTTCCGTTTAGCTGGCGATGTGGACTTCGATGCGGTCAAACAAAAGGCCTCATTCATCACGCCCGTGCCCGGCGGGGTTGGGCCGATGACCATTACCATGCTGCTCCACAACACCGTGCTCGCCGCCAAACGGCAGCACGGCATGTAATGGGTCAGTGACGTAGGGGAATTATGGTAGGGCGGCATCGCCGAGGCCACCGAGCGTGGTGCAAGCTCCGTGGGGCGTGAATAGCCACAAACAGCGCTCTCGGCGAGAGCGCCCTACCAGCACGTGACTGACCCATTACCACGGCATTGAGTAATCCGCCTGGACTGCCTTATTCCGCTACCATATAAAGATCATGGCTCCGGCAGGCTTCCACGCGGCGTACGAGTGGAGCGTTACGCCCTGAGTGCCAACCGCCACTTTAAAGCGACCGGCGGGCGTTCCGCTCATGCTGGCATTGGTGTAGGCCGCGGCTGTGTCAGCGGCAAACGTGCCGGAGACTGACGCCGGAACCAGATTGGTCATGACCAAATAACTCTGAGTTATGGCCGGCGCAAAGCCACCGTTCAACAGCACTTTCAAGCTGCCGCCCAAATTGAGCGCCCCACTGGCAACTGTCAGCAGATCCCAGCCTGCGCCGGGCGTAGTATAGGCGCCCATTTCAATCGTGGTGCTGGCGCTTGGCTTCAAGGTGAAGTCGCCGCGGCTGGTAATTGCGCCGATGCCGGCGCCGGGGCTCAACGTGCCGTAAACAGCGCTGCTGGCTGCAATCAGGCCGCTCCCTGACAAAGTGGCTTGATTGGTGATCACCAGCCCATCGGTAAAGCTGTTAGTGCCGCCTGGCAGGAGATTCAGGACTGCGCTTTGCGTACCATCGCCGACAACCTGAGCCTGCCCGCTGCTGATGGTGGCACTGACCAGATTCAAGGTTCCGCCCTTGAATGTCACGATCTGGCCGGCATTGGTCAGCACAAGGTTCGATACCGTCACCAAACAGGCGCCGTTCAGCGTCACCCAGTTGGGCAAGCTGTTGCTGCAAGTCAAGGTGGATGCTTGCAGAATGCCGCCATCCACCGTGAGATAGTTATTCGAAGAGCCCGCTGCTGCAGCCGCTGCCAGATTAAAATTCCCCACGTTGGTCATCATACCACCGTCCTGAATGACCACGCCGTTGCCCGCATTCGTGCCGCCGTTGGCCACGATCAGATTCTGCCCCTGACTGTTCCATACCGACTGGTTGCCGGTCACAGAGTTGCTGCCCGTGACAACAATCGTATTGTTGGTCCCAAAGGCGGCGTAGCTGACATACGACGCGGCTGCGCCGGCAGACATCTGCCCTCCATTAGCTACAGCCACCTGACTCCATCTCGATGTTGCTACGGCATTCAGCTGCCATGAAATGTTGGTCACAATCGCGCGATCGTCAACTGTCACCGTATTCGAAACTCCCGCCGGTCCAGAACCGACGTACCCGATAGCTGTGTTACCGTTCAGCAAACTGTTTGGCCCCGTTACGATCACGAAGTTAGACGAAGCGTTGTTCCCGACATTCAGCCCCGCGATAAACATCTTGCCGCCGTTCGTCACAATCAGGCCATTCCGACTGCCGATGGCAGCCCCAACGTACCAGCTCACGCCGGTCGCAACAGCGCCTCCATTTACAGTTACCATGTTGCCTGCTAATCCTGCGCCATTGCCGATGTAAGAGCTGGCGACAAGTAACGCCAGCGTGTTGCTGCCGGTGAGTGTGGCACGGCTACCGACGCCATTGACCAAAATGGCACTGCTCGATATCAGACCGTTGCTGACCACAAAGGTGTTGTTCACACCACCCATATTCACGGTGTTGTTCAGAAGGCCGCCGTTGTCGAGCTGCAAGAGGTTGTTCGTGCCAGTGATGGAGACTGCGGCGCCAGGCTTCCAAAACGAACCGGAGCCCGTTATCACCACTTGATTGTTAGAATCGCTGATGACGCCGCTCCCGCCACACGTCACCTGCCCGCCGTTGGTAATGATCAGGGAGTTGAACGACCCGCCGTTTTGACTCACATACAGCTGTGCTGGCGTGAAAAGTTTTCCGCCGGCGGTGATCGTCACGGCAGCATTGGTGATGCCATCCGCGAGATAGAGATACGAACTCCCGCCAATCGTGTTGCTCCAGACCGAACCGCTCCCCGTGACCAGAACGCTGCGATTGGGAGTGTTCATGAGCAAACTGCAATTCTGACCGCCATGATTGATGTAAAGCGTGCCGTTGCTCACAATCAGATTGGGCGCGTTGCCCAAGCCCGGTGTCTGGGGGATCACTGCCGTACTGTCCAGACGCAGCGTCCCGTCCGGGCTGTCAATCAGCAGATCGCCGCGGAGATCGTTATTCCCCGCCAGCGCCAACGTCCAGGCCCCCTTCTTGGTGAGCGTCCCCATATTGGTAACGTTTCCGGCCATGACCACCGTTCCGCCGAAGGCGTTGCCGCCGAACTCGGTGTCATTGGCCATTAGAACATTGTTACTGATCGTGAATGCACCGCTATTGCCGGACAGGTAATCTATGCGCGCGCCGATCTCCCCGTTGTTCGCGAATAATAGCGCTCCGCCCTTAATGTAATTTGTCGCGCTCGATGCGCTGGATAACTGCAACTGGTTATTAGCGAACAAACCGGGATAATCATTGGTAGAGTTGTAGGCGGTCCCGTTGTCACCAAAAACCATGATATTCGTGGCATTGCCGCCAGCACCCGGCGCCGTGCCGCCGGTCCAGTTGCCATTCACGCTCCAGCTGCCACTATTCGGAACGGACCATGTCAAACTGGCGCCGGAAGGCGCCGCGCCACCGCGATAGACCAGCCAGATCGCGCTGCCAGTGTTTGTGACAATCCAGGAACTGGCGGGCGTAAAGGTGGTAGCGTCGAGTGTGAACGTGGTCAAGCTATAGCCGGCCTGGGTCCCGTAGTTCAGAATCCTGAGATTGTAATCCTTGCCAGCGTCAAAATTAACCGGTGTCCCGGTAATCTTGATTCCAAGCCCGGTGCCGTTCAGCACAAGCTGACTGCTGACGTTGAGCAGATCCCAGCCCAATCCAGGGCCAAGTTTCATATCTATAATCTCGCAGACATAAGTCGCGCCTGCCCGCCAGATCAGATTGCTGCCGCCGATTGTCAGCGTGCCGACCCCACCACCGGGCAACCCCGGCGCAATGGTTGCGCCGTTAGTCAGCGTGACGCCAGCGCCCCCACCGCTGACCGTGCCGATGCCGGTCAGAACGGCGTTATTGGTGATCCGCAAGCCAGACATGAAATTTACTGTCCCGCCCAGCGTCTTCAAAGTGGCCGCCTGCAAGCCGTCGCCAACCGTGAAAAGGCTGTTGCTGTAGATTGCGGATGCCAGACCCAGAGTGCCGCCGTAAAGCTTCACTGCGTTGTTGTTGGTGCCGACCGTCAACGTGCCGATATTATCCACCAGCCCGCCCTGATCAATCGTCAACACGTTCCCGGTAGCAGCGCCAGCCGCAACTACGTAGCCAACGGTGAGGCTGGCTCCGCCGAGATCCCAGACGGAATTGGGCCCTGTGACTGAGGCCGTATTGCTGCTCTGCCCGTAGGCCGGGGCGCCCGTGTCGGGACATCCAATTCCGCATACATTTTTACTGTACAACTTTCCGCCATTGGTAATGACCAGACGATTAAATACCGCGCTGGGACTCACGTACCCAACATAAACGGAGGCGGCATTCGTAACCAGCCCGCCATCGCTGATAGAGAGGCTATTGTTCGTTCCCTGTCCGACAATCAGCGCGCCACCCGCGACATTCCAGAGCGAGTTGCTGTTGACCGCCGCCGAATTATACGAACCGCCAACGTTGCCGCCGATTGTATTATTAGCGCCTGCAACGCCAAACAACTTGCCGCCATTTGTAATAACCATGCGATTCCACAGTGGGTTATAGGATGTTGCGCCCAACCTCCCACCCACATTCACAGAGCAATTCGTCACCTGCCCGTCATTATCTATGATCAAAATGTTTCCCATGGCACCGTAATTATAGGCGCCAATTGTGATTGAACCGCCGCCGCCGTCAAACAGCGAGCCGGGGTCGCGAATGCTCATCAGATTACTGGAAGCTGGCCCGTATTCGCCAACATACGAGGTTGCACCCCTCGCGTACACCTTTCCGCCCATAGCTATGGCAAAAGTGTTGTTGGAGTTGTCATAGCCCAATCCATTATTATCCAGAGCTGCCGAGCCATACACCAGTATCCCGCCATTCGTCACGATCAGGCTGTTGCACATACCAGCACCGGTGCCTCCGATCTGGAATGTGGTCACATTAGTCACCATGGCGCCAGCACCGGCTCCATCTATCACTAACGAGTTGTTTCTGGAACCGTTGGCTAAAACCAGAGTCAGCTGCTGGCCGCCGTTATTCCAGAGGGATGCCGAGGTGCCGCCAACTACCGCCACGGAGTTGCTCGATCCCGTGCTGCCGATGTACGTCACTACGCCCTTTGAGAAAAGTTTGCCGCCATTGGTGACGAGCAGGCTGTTGTTGTTGTTGTAGGCGCCACCACCGACATTCAGGGAGCAGTTTGTGACGATGGCATTGTCGGCGATAATCATCAAATTGCTATATAGAGAAACGGAGGCGTGGTAGCCGACGCAAAGAGCCTGCGCATTGACATCCAGAAGGGCGTTGTCTCCGCGCACAACTAATGTATTTTGATGGCCGCCCGCATTGTTTCCCACGCGCACGTTGCTGAGGGAATAAACCTGGCCACCCGCAGCAATCAGGGCGCGGTTGCTCGTGTTCCCCGTTCCGACAATGAATTCTCCAGAGGTGGTGATCCGTCCGCCGTTGGTGACGATCAAGCCATTCGCCACGGTCCCCATGTTGGCCAAGGTCAGCGCGCCATTGATCGCCAGCTTGCCGCCTGCATCAACTGTAACCTGCGCATTAGTCCCGATGGTCAGCGCGACGCCATTGGTCCAGAGTGAACTGCTGCCGCTCACAAGAGCGGAGCGATAGCCGATGCCATTACCGAAGGTTGCCAGAACGCTTGGCACACGCAAGGTTCCGTTGGATACGACCAACGAATTGGTCGGGAGCGCGTTGAGATTGTTCA
>JBAXJV010000029.1:0-14186 GCA_037137675.1 bacterium
CCCGCTTCATTTGTGATAGCAGGTCACACGCCAGATCCTCACGGACAGTCATGTCTGCATTGCGCGTGATGCGCAGAACCGCGCTCTCGACGACTGTCTCACCTGGGAAAATGCGCGCCGCGAAGGCGCGCACTACATCCTCAACGAGTACGTAGCTGGTGCCTTTTCCGGCTTCGATTGTGACGAAACGGCTGACGGCCCTGGGCAGTGGCAGCATGGCCGTACGCAGTGTCCGCCGGCTGCTTTTTTTGGATGATGTGTTACGCAGGCGCACAACCAGGCAGATTGCGAGCCCCGGGAGCAGCGGGAGCTCTTTCGCTGACGGCACGGCGCGCGGCGTGATCAGCGGGAATATCTCATGATCGAACACGTGCTCGACATATTGGGTCTGCTGAGGGGTCAAATCGGCCATAGCCAGACGTTGCAATCCGGCCTCGGCCAGGCAGGCTTCAATTGCGTTGAAGCAGGCATCCTGAGCTTCCGCGAAGGCATGGGTGCGGGTGCTCACCGCCTCTAGCTGGGCGGCCGGAGTAAGGCCCGCCGGGTCTGGCTCATGGCTGCCCTGTGCGACAAGCGATTGCAGCCCCCCGACGCGCACCATAAAAAACTCATCCAGATTCGACGCTGTGATGGCCAGAAACTTCAGCCTTTCCAGGGGCGGGTTGGACACGTCCTGGGCCTCTTCGAGTACCCGTTCATTGAAGGCCAGCCAGCTCAGCTCGCGGTTGAAAAATAACGGCACACAATCACTCATGGAGCATCGTTCCTTTCTGCGACGCCGCTGACCGCAAAACCACCGGGTAGCCAAATATGCTTTCAAAAAGGTCGGACTTCTCGCGCAGTGCGGCGCGTTCAAGCGTGACGTCGTCGAGGTCGGCCACGTTGATCACAAAGTTCCGCCCTTCGCGTGTGTATTGCAGGTTGCGGACGTGCTGCAGATGGCTGCGGTCCAGCGCGTCGGCCACCCGCATGATGGCGGCCAGCTTGCTGACTGTAAGCCGGCTTTCGCGGTCAAGCGCAAGGTATTCGGGGTGGGATCGCTGCGGCATAGCGCGGCGGTGGTAGCGCGCCACGAGCGCTACGAGGGTTAAATCGTGCCGCGGCAGTCCGAAAATCTCGCTGTTAATGATCAGGTACATCGAATGTTTATGATGACTGCCGATGTCGACGAAAGCTCCTATATCGTGGAGCAGCGCTGCGGTGCGCAGCAGTCTTTCTTCGTGTGATCCAAGGCCGTGTTCGGGTTGCAGCTCGTGAAACAGGCTCAGGCTGAGCACGGACACGTGGACGGCGTGCTGTTCGTCGAAGCGGTATTTGCGTCCCAGCGCTTTGGCGGAATGAGCCAGTTGTTCTCCGTAGCGCGCCGAGGCTTCAGGGATGCCGATCATTTTTAACAGCAACCCGCGCCGCATGCTGCGGGCGGTCATGAGAATCTCGCAGGCGCCAAAGGCTCGCGCGATGCGGTCGAAGGTGAGCAACGCCTGACCAGCCGTTTCGGCCTCCTGCGGCGGCAGATGGTGGCGGCGTATGAGCTCGTCTGTCGGGGTGCTGACCACGGTTTCGGCAAGATGCGAGGCCGGGATGGGAATACGCGCGATTTCCGATGTTTTCCAGCCGGGCACAAGGCTGCGCAGCGCGGTCTCAGTGTCGCCCGCCAGAGCTACGAATATGGGCGTCGCGCCAGCCGGAATGAGCTCCCGCATCTGGTTCAGTGTGCGGTGAATGTGGGCGTCGAGCACTTCGCAGACGCGCTCAGCGGGAGTCTCTTCGAGTCCTAGCGACTCGCGCATGCGCAGCGCCCCCAGGCGGAAGGTGCCGGAGTACACAACATAGCCGTCGCGCAACAGCAGCACACGGGTGCTGCCGCCGCCGGCTTCAACGGCCAGCACATCGCCGTGGCGCAGCGCCGGTTGGTGTTCGAGCAGGTCGTCAAGCACAAGATAGATCAGATGTTCGACCTCGCTATCCTCCAGAACATCCACATTAATGCCGGCTCCGACGGTGATCCGGTCGAGAAAGGCGTCGCGGTTCTGCGCCTCGCGCACGGAACTTGTGGCTACGGCGCGAATCTGCTCCGGTTGCGTGATGCCGTATTCGGCGAGTACGTGCCGGAAGCCCTTGAGAATTTCCACGCAGGCTTCGACGGAGACCGGATCAATGCGCCCTTCGCCAAAGGTGTCTTTTCCCAGCGAGACGGCTTTCTGAAGCGATTCTAAAATGCTCGTGCCGCCGTCCGGGTGCACCTCGGCTACGTCGCAACGGATGGCCCGCGCACCAATGTCGAGAACCGCGATCAGGCGGCCGCCGGAAGCGGGAGTCGGTTTTTTCGTCATGCTTGGACCTCTGCGACTAATTGCGGCTACGTTTACCGAACGACTCAGATGCCAAGGCCGCTGCGCCCAGCGCGCTGGCGTTGTCGCCCAGCGCTGCCGTCACCAGGTGAACATCTTGCATGAATGTAGGCAGCGTAGCCGGTGCCATTCCGCGTTTTACCTCTTCCAGATAGAGTTTGGGCATGGCTTCCACAAGCCCTCCGCCCAGCACCACACGGTCGGGGGCCATCAGGTTGACCGCCGCTGCCACACCAACCCCCAGCAGGCGCGCCGCATTGCGCACGATGGCGCTCACAGTTGCGTCGCCCTTTTTTATCGCCTCGGCAATGGCCGCGCTCTTGATCGAGGTGAGGTCAGTTCCCGCCAGCTCGCGCATGATTACAGCCTCGCCACGGTAAATGGCCACGGCTATGTCGGATGCGATCGCCAGGCGGCTGGCCGCTGTTTCCAGACAGCCGGACTTTCCGCAACCGCACAGGCGGCCGCCGGGCTGAACCTGAAGATGCCCGATTTCAAACGCCGACATGCTGGTTCCGCGAATCAGCTGGCCGTCGTAAATGCACGCGCCGCCAATGCCGGTGCCGGGAAAAACGCCTACCAGGCAGCGCGCCCCGCGCCCCGCGCCAAAGCGATACTCGCCGTAAGTGCCGGCATCCACGTCGTTTACCACCAGTGACGGAAAGGGCAAATGCTTGTCCAGCCAGCGCTTGAGCATTACGTTATGCCAGCCCAGATTTGGCGAGGACAGCACTATGCCGCGATTCAAATCCAGCGGCCCGGGGCAGCCGAAACCCAGTCCTGCAATTTTCGACGGTGATACACGGGCGTCTTCCAGCGCGGCTTCGATTGTGTTCTGAATGCGGCCCAGCACGGCTTTGGCTCCATACAGGCCTTTGGTCTTCTGCCGGCTTGCCCCCAGAGGATGGAACTCATCATCGAAGACCGTGGCGAGCATTTTTGTGCCTCCCAAGTCGAATCCGATCCAATATTTGCCTCGGCGTGTGCGCAATTTCATCGTTTTGTAGTGCCTTTCCCGGGCACCTCATGGCGGGCTGCCCGTATCCACCGCTCATGCTGCTTGGCGCACCACGTTGCGTCAAGCCTCAAGTGCGGCATCCGCGGCGGCGGCCTCAGGCGTGGATTTCGGTCATTCCTGAGGCTGACAAGGTGGCTATCTAGCGCCGGGAAACAGAACCTTAGACGCACATTCGGTTCATTTTAACACTCATTTTAACCCGCTTGGCATCTCAGAGGAGACGTGGTAAAAAGGTGATGAATCTTGAGCCACGAACCATGACGCCTTTGCCAGGAAGGACCTTGAACCCATGAAAATACTCATCACCGGCGGAGCCGGTTATATCGGCTCCATTCTGACTCCCCGTCTGCTGGCCGCGGGGCATCAAGTCACCGTGGTGGACAGCTTTATGTACAAGCAGAGTTCTCTGCTCGATTGCTGCCACAAACCGGATCTGACGATTGTCCGTGGCGACGCGCGCGATGTTGAGCTGGTGAAAAAACACCTGGCCAAAGCGGACGTCATAATTCCGCTGGCATGTCTGGTCGGAGCGCCGGTCTGCAATCAGAAGCCGGCAGAGGCGCGAGCCATCAACCTGAATGCCATTAAAATGCTGGCTGACCTGAGCGGTAAGGACCAGATTATCATTTCTCCCACTACCAACAGCGGCTACGGCATCGGCGAGGATGGCATTTATTGCACCGAAGAAACCCCCATGCGCCCTGTTTCGCTCTACGGCACGCTCAAGGTGGAGCTTGAGGAATGCCTGCTGGCTACCGGCCGCGCGGTTTCTCTGCGCCTTGCCACTGTCTGTGGTATCAGCCCGCGCATGCGTCTGGACCTGCTGGTGAACGACTTCACCTATCGCGCCGTGACCGACCACTTCGTGGTGCTTTTCGAGGCGCATTTCAAACGGAATTACATCCATGTGCAGGACGTCGCATCCGCCTTCATCCACGCGATAAATAACTTTGGCGTCATGCAGGGTCAAGCCTATAACGTCGGCTTGAGCGATGCCAACATCTCGAAGATGGAGCTCTGCCTCGAAATCAAGAAACAGGTGCCCGACTTCTGCATCATGGAGTCGGAGATTGGCAAGGATCCAGACCAGCGCAACTACATTGTCAGCAACGAAAAGATTGAAAAAACCGGGTTCAAGCCGCAGGTTTCGATCCGGCAGGCGATCAGCGAGCTGATCAAGGGCTACCAGGTGCTTCGCCGTTACGACTTTACGAATTTATGAGTGACGGAATGTTCAAGAAAATACTTATCACCGGCAGCACGGGCTTTCTCGGGCATCACGTCATGCCGAGGCTGAGGGATGCTTTTCCGGAGGCGCAACTGGTCGGTCTTGGCAGGCGTGATTATGATCTGCTCAAGCCCGGCGCACCCGCCGCTATGCTGAAAGAAATTCAGCCCGACTGTGTCGTTCACATGGCTGCGAAATCCGGCGGTATCATTACCAATAAAAAGAGTCCGGCGGAATTTTTCTACGAAAATGTTGTGATGAACACCCACGTGCTGCACGAATCGTGGCAGGCGGGCGTCAAAAAGTTCATCACATTCATGGGTGGCTGCTCCTACCCGGCGAATGCGCGGTCGCCGATCGATGAGGGTCAGATGTGGAACGGTTACCCGCAGATTGAAAGCGCCGGCTACTCAGTCGCTAAAAAAATGCTGATCACCCAGTCGTGGGCTTATCGTGTGCAGCACGGCTTCAACTCCATTGTGCTGATTCCGGGCAACGTCTACGGCGAGTGGGACAACTTTAACGTCGAAGCGTCACACGTGATTCCCGCGCTGATCCGTAAATATATCGAGGCGCAGGAGCGCGGCGACAAAACCATCACAGCCTTCGGCACCGGCCGGCCCACCCGCGACTTTGTCTATGCCGGCGATATTGCCGCCGCCGTGCCGTGGTTTATCAAGAACTATGACTCCAGCGAGCCGGTTAACATCTCTGCGGGGCGGCGCATCACTATCCGCGAACTCGCCGAAACCGTCAAAAAAGCCACCGGCTTTACCGGGGAAATCGTCTGGGATACCTCCAAGCCCGACGGGCAGCTGGATAAAATTTTCGGCGTGTCACGGCTGAACGGGCTCGGCCTTTCCTGCGACACCACCCTTGAAGAAGGGCTGCTACGCACCGCGCAGTGGTTTGTAAAAGCGCGTAAAGAAGGAGTCGCGCGGCTCTGATGAAAACCTGTCTGGTCATCGGCGCGAAAGGCTTTATCGGCTCGGCGGTGGCCGATGAGGCTGCGGCGCGCGGCTACGCTGTTTCTGCCGTTGACCTTGACAACTACCAGGATTACCGAGGTTCGGAAGCCGACATACTGGTCAACGCCGCCGGCAACTCGCGCAAATTTATTGACGATCAGGATCCGGAAAAAGGATACGAACTTTCCGTTACTTCGGTCATGCATGCGCTGCGGGATTTTCGCTTCCGGTTTTACGCCCAGCTTTCCAGCGGGGCCATCTATCCGGACGAAGGCCATCCGCGCGAAAACAGCGAAGAGGCTCCGCTCCAGCCATCTAAAATGACCCGTTACGGATTTCATAAATGGATGGCGGAGCAGTTGGTGCAGCACTATGCCCCGCGGCACATGATCTTGCGCATGGGTGGATTTGTTGGCCCGAAGCTCAGAAAAAACGGGCTTTTTGACCTGCTGACCGGGCGCCCGCTCTTCGTTCATCCCGATTCGGAATTCCAGTATATGGACACGCGCGACCTCGCGAAAGCGCTCTTTGAGCTTTACGAAGGCGCCGCTGGAGCGGAAACGCTTTTTAACCTCTCTGCGCGTGGAACGGTTTCTTTGCGGCAGGCTGCGGCCTGGGCGGGCTGCGCGCTGCCGGAAGCATCGCTGAAGCTCCAGGCCATCCGCGCGGAACTGAATGTGGACAAGGCTGCGCGGATCATTGCGCTGCCTGAAACTGGCGAAACTGTCCGGCGTTTTATTTGTGAGGTTCAGAGCGGAAAGGTGCAACTCAAATGATTATTGCGCGCACCCCTTTCAGGATCAGTTTTTTCGGGGGCGGCACTGATTTCCCCGCCTTTTTTCAGCAGCACGGCGGAGCGGTGCTCAGCAGCACTATCAATAAATACTGCTATATCTCAGTGCACCGGCTGACCGCTTTTTTCAAGCACCGCTTCCGCGCCAGTTACTCGAGCACCGAGTCGGTGCTCAAGCCGGAGGAGTTTCAGCACCCGCTGATCCGCGAAACGCTGCTGCTGCTCAACCAGCAGGAAGGGGTGGAAATTTCGCACGTCGCCGACCTGCCCGGCCAGACCGGGCTCGGCTCGTCCTCGGCCTTCACCGTCGGGCTGCTCAACGCGCTCTACGCTTTCCGCGGGCACCGCACCACGCCTGAAGAGCTGGCGCGGCAGGCGATTCATATCGAACGCGACCGCGTCGGCGATGCCGGAGGCTGGCAGGACCAGTATGAAGCGGCCTATGGCGGGTTCCGCCGTGTAAATTTCCGCAAAGGGCTGCCTGTGCAGGTGCTGAGCATCGGCGTCACCGCCGACCGGCTGCAGGAACTCGAAAGCAACCTGATGCTTTTCTATATGGGCATCGAAAGCTCCGCCGAAAAAATTCTGCAGGACCAGAAAAGCCGCGCCAGCGAAAACGAAAAAGCGCTGCTCAGCATGCTGCAAATGGTGGACCACGCTGAACGTGTTCTCGCAGATGGCGTGCCGCTGGCGGAATTCGGCGACCTGCTCCACGAAGCATGGCAGCTCAAACGCTCGCTGGCCGATGGCGTCAGTAATCCGCAGATTGACCAGGCCTATGAAGCCGCACGCGCTGCCGGTGCGCGCGGCGGCAAGTTGCTCGGTGCGGGCGGGCGCGGATTTATCTGCCTGTACGCCGAGCCGGAAAAAAAGGCTGCTGTACGCAGCGCGCTCAAGGGCTTGAATGAAGTTACCTTCGGCTTCAGCTCCGAGGGCAGCCGCATCATTTTCAAAAGTGATGAATAAACGCCCTAAGATTGCGCTTTGGTTCCGTTACGGCCCCGCCGACCATAGTGAGCTGTTTCATGCCATCCCGCAGATTGTCGAGGCGCTGGCTGTTCACTGCGAAGTGCATTACTACGGCATGAAAACATCCACGCCGTTGCCGGAGCTTATCCGTTGTAACGCCGTCATACACGAACTGCCGTTCCGCGTTGATCGCGCCAGCACGCGCGACAAACTGCTCAAAACAGCGCTCTGGGTGATGGCCCTGCCGTGGGTTGGATTGCACTGCCGCCTGCTCCGCATGCGCGCCGTTTACATAGACGAAACTGTCCCGCTCAGCGCCCCGCTTGCGCGCCTTTTCTTCGGCCCCAACGTGGCGTTTTCTGTCGTCGACATGTTTGTGGATATTTATCGCGAGCACAGCATGCTGGTGAGATTGTTTGGTAGCGCGCTCACGCGCTGTGATCGCAGGGCCTGGCGCCGTTTGCCGCTGATCTTCACACGTGCCGTGGCTACCCGCACCTGGCTGATCAAGCAAGGCGTTGAGGCCAGTCGCGTTCATCCGATTTACGACCCTTGCGACCTCACCCTCTACCGTCCGCTGCTGCCAGAAGAGCGCGCTGCCGCGCGTGCGCAGTTTGGGTTTTCGCCGGATGACCTGGTGCTCGTGCATCACGGCATACTTCATCCCAACAAAGGCAACGACCGGATCATCCGCGCCGTTGCGGAGTTGCGCGAACAGTTTCCGCAATTACGCTATCTGCTTGTCGGCGACGGTTCTGAAATGGGCCGCCTGCGCGAACTTGTCCGCGACCTCAAGCTTGAAAAGGTCTGCATTCTCACCGGGTGGCTGCCAACTCCGCGCGACGTCAATCGCGCACTCAATGCTGGCGACATAGGACTTGTCATGCGCAACGGTGCACAGGCGGATGACTTTCACGTGACTGGCGCGCTCGTGCATAACATGGCCTGCGGACTGCCGCTACTGGCCGCGCGCCTTGGCGGTGTTTCTGAAGTGGTCAAAGAAGGTCGTAACGGACTGCTCTTCAATCCGGCGGATATGGACGAATTTAAAGCCAAGCTCGGCCAACTCATTCGCGACCCTCAGCTGCGTGCCTGCTTCGCCGTCGCTGCTGCTGAGGATGCCGGGTTCCATTTTGACATGCGGCGCGTGACCGACAACACCGTTGCCCCGCTGTTGCGTCTTGCTGGAATTGAAGCCTCTGCGACCGTAACCCGCAATTCCTGAGTGGTGCGCCAACAAGCAAGCAGGATATAAAAGGAGAGAGGAACCTGTATATGAACCTTATACCGCTGTTACTCATTACACTTCCGTGCGTCGTTGGCGTATTGCTGCTGGCGACCTCCGTGGACAGGGCTCGATGTTGGATTGTCTGGCTCACCACGGCGCTGCTGATGATTGGCGTGATCGCGCTGACCGGGCGTTATTTCGCTGGGGGGCTGGTGAGTTTTACGGTGGGCGCTCAGGCGCTTAGCTGGGCAATGCTGCTGGCCTCTGTGGGCATGGCTCTTTTCGTTCTTTACGTGGGCCTGCGCGCACAGCGTCCGCTGATCATGCTGCTGATGCTGGCGCAATTTGCGATCATGCTGCCGCTGGAATTATCCTATCTCCGGGAGACGCACAAATTAGCCAATCTTTTTGCGGATAAACTTTCGCTTATTATGGCTGCCATCATCGGCGTAGCGGGCGGCCTGATCTGCGCGTGCGCCGCCGGGTACATGCGCGAATTCCACAAACAGCGCCCGGAAATACGGGACCGGCAGCGGGTGTTTTTATCAGTAATCTATGTTTTTCTGGGCGCCATGTTCGGCGTGATTTTTTCCAACAACCTGCTCTGGATGTACTTTTTCTGGGAAATCACAACGCTGGCCGTGTATTTATTGATCTCCTATAAGCTTGATGAGCTTTCGAATCGTAACGCACTGCGTGCGCTGACTATGAATTTGGCCGGCGGAATCGGGCTGGCCGTCGGAATTTGGGTTTTTCAACAGCATGCGCACAGCCTGATGCTGGCCGATCTGTTGAATCCGGATCTCAGCAAATACGCGCTGATTCCAGCCGCTGCGTTCTGTTTTGCAGGCCTTACCAAATCGGCCCAATATCCATTTACCCGCTGGCTGCTGGGCGCGACGGAAGCTCCGGCGCCGGTCGCAGCGTTGCTGCAATCGAGCGCCATGGTGACGACAGGCGTGTACCTGATAATTCGCATGGCCCCGGTTATGCATGGCACAGCGACGGGCGTGATTGTGGCGATTCTCGGTGCTGTGGCTTTTTTGACTGGTTCAACCACGGCTGTGTTACAGAGCGACACCAAAAAGGCGCTGGCTTACTCCACAATCGCCACTCTTGGACTGATTGTGCTCTGCGGAGGCATCGGCACAATTCCGGCGGTCTTTCTGGCGATATTAATGGCTGTTGTTCATGCCGTCGCCAAAGGTCTGAGCCCCTTTTACGCGGGATACATTCCAAAGCAGTGCGCCGGGTTGCTTGGTACGGCGTGCGGTTGCATTGGGCGCTACCTGCCTGAAGCGCGGCTCCAGCGCAGGGGTAATTTGATTGCCATTGTACTGCTCGTGGGGCTATTCCTGTTGAATCTGCCGTGAGCCTGCGGATGCGTTGCTGAGCAGGAGCGGTGGCGCTCAAAAAAGCCGGGCTGGGGAAGTTGTGCCTACGAAAGAGTCAGGCGGCGCAGCCAGTCCCGGAAGTCGCGAGGCAGCGGGGCGCGGGCGACAAGCAACGCGCTGGTGAAGGGGTGCGGCATGGCCAGGCGCTCGGCGTGCAGCATCTGGCGCGGAATCTCGCGAAAAGCGTCCGGCAGCTTCGCGTCCAGACCATATTGACGATCACCCAGCACTGGATGGTGAATGGCGGACAGATGTCGGCGGATTTGATGCGTGCGCCCGGTTTCCAGTTTGATCTGTAAATGCGAGGCCGTATCGTTAGCGTCCAGCACGCGCAGGTGGGTAACGGCAGGCAGGTTGTCGAGTGACTTGTTAAGTGTATCTGTTGGGCCGTGCACGCGGCCAGCGGCAATGGCGTGGTAGAGCTTCAGGACCGTTTTTTCTTCGAAGACTTCGATAGCTTTGTCGCGGGCTTCCTGGTCGCAGGCAAAGAGCAGGCAGCCCGAGGTGTCGCGATCGAGACGATGGACCGCCCGCAGGGCTGGTAGATTCCATTCGGCCTGCAGCCGGGTTTCGAGGCTGTCGGCGCCGTTCGCCAGAATCCCCGCCGGCTTGTCGACGACCGCATAACGTGCATCTCGAAACAGCACTGCAACGGCGGCAGGGCGGGGCGCGGCACCGGAGGCACGGGCTCCGCCGGCCTTTTCCGGGAGGCCGGCCACCTCGATCTCGTCGCCCGTATTAACCGCATGATGCGCAATCCAGATGCGGCGTCCGTTGACAAATACGCCACGGGCGTCAATCAATCGCTTGGCGGCGTTGCGCGACAGGGTTAAATGCGCGGCCAGCGCGTCCTGCAAGGTGCGTTTTTCGGTGCCACGTGTGATGCGAAAGCGGTTCATAAACTAGGAAGGGTTGTCCGCATTAACCGCTGGAATGATGGCCAGCTCTGGAGCGGCGCAAAGCGACGGTCGTTGCTGATGCGTGTAATGGCCGTTTCGCCGCCAGCGCGCACGGCTTGTTGCAGCGCCTTGAGTGTATCATCCCAGCGGCTTTGCATGGCGCGTGCGGACGCCAGATCAAGCCAGGCGTTGCTATCCGTCGGCGTCTGGATGCAATAGACTGCCATGGCATCGCCGACCAGGTCCGGCATGCGCTGCTCAACTGCCATTTGCGCAATACGTAGATAGGACTGGGGCGGCAGCTGTTGGTTTTTGATCAGGCTGCGACAGAGTTCTGTAAAAGGCGGAAGCATGCCCAGACGGCGGTAGACGTCGGCCAATTCCAGCGCGTCGCCAATTGCGGTGCCGGCGCCGCCAAGTTTCTTTTCCAATTCGGTGCGTCGCAGATTCAGGGCGTTACGGCCTTTCATCTCTGCAACAAATTGTCCCGCACGGTCATTGCCGGGGTCCTGGCTGCAGAAACGTTCCATCACCGCTACAGCGTCGTCGCTGCGATTGCTGCGCAGGTAGAGATCGGCCAGTCTGAAATTGGCCTCAGGGCTTAGCGGATAAAGTTCCAGCGCCTCGCGGAAGGCCTGCTCGGCCTCGCCCACGCGTCCCCGGGCCAGATATAATCCGGCCAGGGCCGAGCGCAGTTTGGAGAAAGACTTGCGCGCCACAACATCTCGCAGAAACATCCGTTCTCCGGTTAGGCGCCGCGTGTACCAATCCCAAAGGTCCATGTCATCGCGGGTGTTTTCCACACTCAACGGAATCAGCTCAGGGTTGATTTTCATGATCAATCCGTGCGGTGTGAGGTAAGGATACATCCAGTTGATGACGTAGCTCTCCTCCACGTAGAAAGAGTGCGTGCGCTTGTTGTGATCGAAAATCATCTGACACAGAATGCCGTTGATCAGCATCACGCCACCGACGCCCTGCACCTGCACGCGTCCGTTTTCGATCTTGATGTCGGCGCTGGCCGGTGTACGCCCGGCGCGCACATCTTCCACATAAGACTGGAACGCGCGATTGCCGTCCACAACCGACGGAATCCAGATGGCGTCGCCGTAGAGATCGCGCATAACACTCATGTAGGTGTTGTCGGCCAGCGCATTCTGCGTGATCAGGAACACGTCGGGCCGCACCTCGGCGTTGTAAATCATGTAGGTGGGGACAAAGCGTCCCGGATCGGTGCCGCCAAAAAACACGGCGCCCGGGCCCATCGCCGGCGGGAACTCCGGATTGGGCAGCGGTTCATCGTTGGGGCTCAATTCCTCGGTCATGGCCTCGGCGCCGCGCAGCTGGTAGTTGCCGAACTGCCAGCCGTAGTCGTGTCCATTCATCTCAGCGCCGCCGTTGATCCGCACAACTTCCTTGTTGTACGCGTTTTCCGCCAACGGTATCAGGGGCGGTATGATCAGCGCGCCGACAATTGCAAGGTAGGCCAGCGATCGCCAGCGTGAGAGCCAGGTGGCCAGCGTCGCCAATCCGATCACGATGCCGTAGCCCACCCAGAACGCAAAGAGCGCATGCGAGGAAATGAATTTCACCCGCTGAATGAACATATCCTGAATGTCGCCTTTGAGGCTCGCCAAATCCACCAGAACTACGCTCATCACGAGGAATCCCGCCAGCGTGGCCATCATCCACTTGCGGCTGGAGGCGTCAAAATCCATGCATAATTCAGACTCGGATGAGGACAGGTGCAGGATCAGGCCTGCCAGGGCCAGGGGACCAAACATGACGGCGAGCAGTCCTGCACGTTCCATGAAGGCCATGCCGGAAGCCGGATTGAACACGCGCCCGGCAAGCACGCCCTCGACAACCAGCACAACTGCCAGCACGCCCAGTAACACCAATCCCGAAAGCGCACGGTCCGAGGTTGTGGCGTTGGTCTGTCCGAAAGTGATCCGCCAGAGCTCGCGGACCTCGTCCATCACAATCACCACCACGCCGATGGTCATTACAATCGCCATCAGCACGATCAGCCCATGGTAGGGGGTGCTCAGCCAGGCGGTGTCTTGTCCGGCTGGCATGACGAGCTCTTCCAGAACGATCAGGCCCACGGCCAGCAGCGCCATGACCACGGCCGGAATGACCGCCTGATAGCGGCGCTCTCCCACGCGGATATTCCATGCCGCGAAAGGCAGCAATCCCGCGATCACAATTGGCAGCGTGAAGGTGCCGCGCAGATCAGACAGGTAGTCGCCTACCTGACGCAGGAAGTCCATTGAGAAAATCGGCGTTCGCACAATGCGTTCATACTGCCCGCGGCTGATGGCGTGCTGAAAGCCTTCCCAGGTCCTGGGGTAGCCCCAATTGATCGGCGGATTGGTTTCCGACGAGAGCGGCATATAGGCATAAACGGCAAAGCCGAGTTCGGCAGCCAGCACTGAAGGCGCCACGGTGCGGCCATTGGGAAGCAGAAAATAGACGAACGCCAGCCAGGCCAGGTTGAGCAGGAAATAGGCGTAAAACGCCGCGTGCGTCGGATGGTCAACGCCGGGTAGAAGTCCGTTCATAACCAGCCCGGCCACGAGGCCGTACGGCGCTGCCGTGATCAGGAAGTCGCGGAAGAGCCCCAGATCGCGCACCATCACAATCACCGCCAGTGCCACCATGAGCAGCAGAAGCACCTGATAGTTGGTCAGTCCCAGACCGAACAGGGAGGCCGTCAGATACAGGATGCGGTCCTGCGGGCGCTGCCGCCAGATGACGCCCATTACCGCTACCACCAGCACTCCGAAAAGTGTATACCCGAGGTAATAAATCCCGACTTGGGAGAAATTGTCGGCGTTCATGCCGTACAGCAACTTGACCACCAGTCCCGCCATGACCAGGCCCAGAAACAGCCCCATTCCAATCACGCTCCATGCGAGCACCGGCAGTTGTTCGTGCGGGCGGCGGAACCAGACGTAACCCAGAAACAAAATCATCACCAGGAAAAAGGCGTTCAGCGAATAAACCTCAACGATCACCGATTGCGACCAGACTACCGGGCTGAAAGCCATCACCAGGCTGGCGGCAACTCCGGCCGTCCAGCAGATGGCGTCCTCCATCCGTGTGCCGATCCGTTCCGTTGTGCGCGCCAGGCTGCGCAGCATGTCGCGCCCTGAACGGCAGATCAAAATAGAGGTGAACCCTGCCGCCAGCGCCCCGAAAAACCCCGATGCCACAGCTACACTCCAGGCCGGATTAGGTTGCCCGCGGAAGCTGGCGAAGAACAGCAGCTTGGTGAATCCCCAGGTCAGGATCGCCCAAATAGGATAGCCCGGCGGATGCGGCACTCCCAGATG
>JBAXJV010000030.1:0-14078 GCA_037137675.1 bacterium
AACAGTCTAACAGCCTACAGCCTAACAGCCTGCGTCCCATGGGACGCTAGTGAAAAATTGTTAAAAAATTGTTGCTGCAGCCCTTGGCGGCCCTGTGGGAGGACAATAAAATAGCAGCTAGAGCTTTTGCAACGGGGCGCTTATTTATCCCGCCCACGCAGGCGGTAGTGAGCGAATCCGCTGATCAGGGTTTTCATGTTTTCCAGCGGCACGCCGGGAGCAATGGAGCTGCTGCAGCCCAGCATTAATCCTACCTTTGGCCCTTTCTCGACCAGCCAGTCCATCTGGCGCTTTACATCGGCCGGTTTGCCGTGTGGCAGAGTGGTGGTGACGGAGACGCCGGCGATGATGAACAGGTCGTGGCCGTCCCGCGACTTCATTCTGCTGATATTCTCATAGTCCATGCCGTCCTCATACTGGAAACCTTGAAAACCACCGATCCCGGCCTCCAGCAGGCGCGGAACCATCGCCATCAGATTGCCGTCACAGTGCCAGATCAGGCGGATTCCGGCATCGTGGAACGGCTGAATGGCGCGGGCAAAGTGCGGGAACCAGAGTTTGTCGAGCGTCTTCACGTCCACCAGTGTGCCGCGCGAATCGGCCATGTCGTGATCGAGACGTATCAGTCGCGGCAAACCGCCTTCGATGATGGCCCGGGCGGCGATACGGTTAAAAGCGATGGACATATCGGCGTGAATCTTGAAGCCGCGCTCGACTACCTCCGGGTAGAGCGCATAGGCCATGAAGTAGTTGGCATAACCGTAGTGCCCGTAGAGAAAACCCGGGAAGGTAAAAAAGCCGGCGTAAGGTCCCTTGAGCATGTTCATGCCGAAGAGGGTTTGATCTCCGACCTCTCCGGCGATGAGGCTGCGGATGCGTTCGACGGTGTTGGCCTCAAGGTCGCGTCGCCTTTGCTCCCACTGCGGGAAAAGGAAATTCTGCATGTGCTCGACTGCGGCCTCTGGCGAGTCAATGATCATGCCGTCACGGACAATTTCATCGGCACCCGTCGTGGCCCCGCGTTCGGCGTTCTTGTCGTAACCCTGGCTTTTCATGCTCAGGGGGTTTTCGGGGATCCACTGGTCGATGAAGCAGCAGCCGGCTTTGAGATGAAACTCCCGGTAGACACGGACCGGCTCCTTCTCGTAGCTGCCCGGCGGATTGCCGGACAGTGTGTCCAGGTGCGACCATTGCATGTCGTTCAAGATCCAGGTGGGAAGCCCCCGTGTCGGGCGCAGGGCAATCGTGTCCAGCGCCAGCTGGGCGTTGGCCTGCCACTGGTTGTCAAAGGCGTTGAAGTCGGCCGGCATGATTTGGCCTGTTATTTTCCTTTGTAGCCCTGTTTTGCCCACGCTTTGCCGGCGCTGGCGATGATTTCCGGCTGCGGCTTGATGATGCCACGGATGCTCGGCGGCGGTTGCCCGGGAGCTGCGTGAGATGGGAATGGTGACCAGTGATCGTTTTCGTATGCTCGCCGGCTTGCCTGCTTGCGGAAGTCCGGCACAGCGAAGGGCGCGCCGTCAGCCAGCGCGCTTTTCCATGCGAGAATTCCGACGCTGCTCATAGCCACACCGCGATAGACGTCAAGATAAGGCTGCTTGCCGGAGCGGATGGCATTTGAGAACTCGAAATTCGTCCAGAAATCTCCGCCGCCGTGGCCGGCTTTGTTGGCCAGCTCGGCGTGTTCAGGCCAGTCCGGCGCATAAGTCCGCTCCTTAGGTGTACCCGCCGGGCAGTTCCACTCTTCGTGCCAGACGCGCACCTGCTCCGGACCGAAATAGCCCGGGCCGCGGGTGGTTTCCATGGCGCCGTGTGTACCATGCAAGCGATACCAGTTGCTGTGCCCAGGGAGCCACAGTCCGAAGATCCGGAAGACAGCGCCGTTGTCCATGCGGCAGAGAATCACCGAGCCCGGATCGTTATATCGCGGCAGGGCGTCGGTAACTTCCGGAGCGATGATGGAGAGTCCGTTGACCGTCAGCGGCATGCTGTCAGTGATGCACATCAGCGGCGCCAGGGCGTGGGTGCAATAGTAGGTGGACGGCAGCCAGTTGCGCCAGTGCTTTAGCCCCGGTGAAATCGCGTTGATCCCCACCGGGTCCATCGGATGGTTGTATTCCCCCTCCGCATAGGTGACCCGTCCGATCTCGCCGGTGCGATAGAGGCGCCGCATTTCCATGTTGAAACGCGTGAACGGATAGTTCTCGGCCAACATGTAAATCCGGCCGCTTTTTTCGACGGCCCGGCAGAGCGCCACGCCTTCGGCGAGCGTCGCGTTGCAGATGCATTCGCTCATCACATGCTTGCCGGCGGCTAGCGCCTTGATGGCAAAGGGCGCGTGTTCATGAAAATAGTTAGCCAGCACGACGGCATCCATGTCGTGCTCCAGAAACTTGTCGTAGTTTGTGTAGGTGGCAACGCCGTATTTTTTGCCAGCCTCGCGCAATTTCTCATCCCAGGTGTCACACAACGCCACCAACTTCATGCCCACCAGGTCCGTGGCGCCTGCAGCGAACGAGGCCCCGCGACCAACGCCGATCACACCTACCCGGATGGGCCTGGCGCGCTTATTTGAGGAAATTGCTCTGGCTGCTGAATTATTGCTCATTATCGCTCGCGTCTCCTTTGTTTTCAGAAGGCTTGTTTGCTTGAACCTTCTGCTGTCCATCCTATTTCGGAAAGATTATATAACTCTGGATCCCGGTCATGATCATCTGAGCGGCTAAAGCGGCCAGAACCAGGCCTGTCAGCTTGCTCAGGATGCTGATGCCCCTGCTGCCCAGCGTGCGCTCAATCAAGGAACCCAGTAGCAGCACACATCCCAGGCATGCCACGGCGCAGAGCAGCGCAACGCTTCCGGAAAGCTTCGCCGAAAAGCCGTGCAGGTCTGCTCCCAAAACCAGCAGCGTGCCCGTGGTCGCCGGGCCAACAACAATCGGCATGGCCAAAGGCACTACGGCGGCATCCTCCGCCGGTAATGTTTCCGCCGCTGCCACTTTTCCTTGAACCAGTCCGACCGACGACAGGAAGAGCAGCGCTCCGGCGCCAATACGGAAAGCGTTGGGTGTGATACCGAACAGCGCAAAGATCTGATTTCCCACAAACAACAGCGCAAGGCACAAAATCAGCACGGCCACGCAAACCATTACCGCTAAGTTCCGGCGGCGTCTCTCAGCGTAGCCATCGGTCATGGTCAGAAAGATGGAAAGCGCGAAAAAAGGCGTAAACAGGAAAAAGAACTTAATCCAGACGCTTAAGAAGCTTGGCGCACTGTCAGGCATTGTCTATTCTTCCCGCCTCGTTATTGTAACGCGATTTGGTCCGGATCCAGAACCATCCCCCTGGCGACGTCGCGAGCGATTGCAGCACCGCTAACAAGGCGGATCAGGGTCAGAATGTAGAGAAACATGGTGCCCGCGCCCTGACTGGTGACAAGGCGTCCGTCCACCACAACCGGTCCAACGCCCCGCAGCGGGTCGGTCAGTTTCTCCGCCACGCCGGGGTGACAAGTCGCATGACGCCCCTTGAGGATGCCCGCAGCTTGCAACACCAGCGGTCCGGCACAGACGGCGCCGATCCATTTGTCTGCCGCCGCGAAGGCTTTCACAAGCGCAATCACCCGCGCGTCGGAACGCAAATTGGCGACGCCCGTGGAGCCGCCGCTGATTAGCAACACATCGAAATCCTGCTCCGATATCCGGTCATCCAGCAACGTGTCCGGAATCATCCGCACCCCGCGCGACGCAGTTATTGGACCGGCGGTCAGTCCGGCCACGGTCACCACCCATCCGGCGCGCCGCAGCATATCCACGGCAACCACCGCCTCGATCTCCTCCACCCCATCAGCCAACGGCATCAAGACTTTCGCCATGCTGCTTCCTCCCCAACCATCCCACAGTATGCAGGTTGATAGGCTGTCAGACTGCTTTGCTTTCTTTCGCGGCCTTTCCGCAAGACCCTTCGTTTACATTCGATTTCTGCTGACAGTCTAACAGCCTTCAGCCTGACAGCCTATAGCGCCCCGCGGGGACGCTAATCGTTCCGCCGTCCGCCGAGCAGCCCGGCGCGCCAAAGATAGTAAAGCAATTGCATCAAAGCGGTTACAGCCGCAGCCACGTAAGTCAGGAAGGCGGCGTTGAGCACCTTGGCAGCATCTTCCTGTTCGCGATAGGAAACAATTCCGGCGCTCACCATCAGATGTTTGGCGCGCGACGTGGCATCCCATTCGACCGGCAAAGTGACGATCGAAAAAATCACCACCAGCGCGAACAGCACGATGCCGACCATCAACAGCGGCTTAAAGTTTAAAAGCGCGCCGGCCAGAAAAAAAATGTACGAAAGGCTGCTGCCAAACTGCGTGGCAGGCACCAGCGCCGAGCGCAATCCCAACCACATGTAGGCCTGCGCATGTTGAATAGCATGGCCGGCTTCATGGCAGGCCACGCCAATGGCGGAGAGCGAGTTCGAAGCGTAGACCCCTTTTGACAGGCGCAGCGTTTTATCCGTCGGGTCGTAGTGGTCGCTCAGAAAGCCGTCGGTCTGTTCGATCCGCACATCCCGCACGCCGGCTTTTTCCAGCAGTCGCTCAGCCGCCTGAGCGCCGGTCAATCCCGACATGGCCGGCACGCGCGAATATTTTTTGAACGTGCTGTGCGTAATCCACGAGGCGATCCCCGCCAAAATCAAGCCGGGCAGGGCGAACAACAGGTAATGAAAATCAAAAAACATGATTCCCTCCTCTGAGCCACCTGCCCCCCTCCACTTAGTCGCCTATAGAGTAAGCGACCAAGCGTGGGCCTAAGTAAGCGTTTCTCTCCAGCTTGCCTTCGCTCAGCCCTTGATCGCGGCATGTGCCGCTGCGAGGCGGGCAATCGGCACGCGGAAAGGACTGCAGCTCACGTAGTTGAGCCCGTTCTTGTAGCAGAAACGCACCGATTCCGGATCGCCGCCCTGCTCGCCGCAAATTCCGCACTTCAGGCCGGGATGGGTGCTACGGCCTTTTTCGACGGACATTTTGATGAGTTGTCCGACGCCATCCTGATCAATCGTTGCGAACGGATCAGCCGGGAGCAGCTTTTGTTTGAGATAGTCCGGCATGAAGCCTCCGATGTCGTCACGGCTGAAGCCGAACGTCATCTGCGTCAAGTCGTTGGTCCCGAACGAGAAGAACGAAACTTCTTTTGCCATGCGGTCCGCGAGCAACGCGGCGCGCGGAATCTCGATCATCGTTCCGAAGGAATGCGGAATTGTTTCCATCCCCTTGCGTTTGCAGACATCGGCGTGCACTTTTTCGCATAACAAACGCTGATGCTTGAGTTCGCTCACGTCGCAGGTGACCGGAATCATGATTTCCGGGTGGCAGGTTTTACCGCTCTTCAGCAATTCAGCCGCCGCCTCGAAAATCGCGCGCAGCTGCATTTCCGTGACTTCCGGATAAGTTACACCCAGGCGCACGCCGCGATGGCCCATCATCGGATTGTTTTCATGCAACAACTCGCCGCGTTCCTGCACCTCGCGCGGAGTTATGCCAAGGCTCAGGGCCAGCTCCTTCTGCTTGGCCAGGCTCTGCGGCACAAATTCGTGCAGCGGCGGATCGAGCAGGCGGATGGTGACGGGCAGTCCATCCATTGCCGCCAGCGCGGCTTTGATATCGCTCTTCGTGAAGTGGAAGAGCTTTTTGAGTACGGCCACACGTTCAGCCTGAGTGTTGCTGAGAATCATCTTGCGGAGCAGGAAAAGCGGTTCTTCGCTGCCCTTGCCGTAAAACATATGTTCCGTGCGGAAAAGGCCGATGCCCTCGGCGCCGAACTGACGCGCCCGGCGGGCATCCTCGGCCGTGTCCGCGTTAGCCCGCACGCCCATAGTGCGGAACTTGTCCGCCATTTGCATGAAAGCTTGAAAGCGCGGATTCGTGGTGGCGTCCACAAGATTCAGTTGCCCGACATAGACGATGCCGCGCGAACCATTCAGCGTCAGAACATCGCCCTCCTTGATCTTATGGCCGTCCGCAATCAGCTCCTTCTTGGCGGCGTTGACGTGCATGCCGCCAGCGCCGACGATGCAGCACTTGCCCCAGCCGCGCGCAACCAGCGCCGCATGACTGGTCATACCGCCACGCGCCGTTAGAATGCCGCTTGCCACGCGCATGCCCTCGACATCCTCGGGGTTGGTTTCTTCGCGCACGAGGATCACCTGTTTGCCGGCGGCGACCTGCCTGCAGGCGTCGGCGGCTGTAAAGACAACCTCGCCATACGCTCCGCCCGGACCAGCCGGCAGACCTTTCACCAGCACCTTGCCGGTCTTCTCAGCATCCTTGCTGATGATCGGGTGCAGCAGCTCGTCAAGCTGGGCGGGTTCGACGCGCAGGACCGCCGTCTTTTCGTCAATCAACTTCTCCTCCAGCATGACCATGGCCATGTTGAGCGCTGCCGTGCCGGTGCGTTTGCCGGTGCGGGTCTGCAACATGTAGAGCTTGCCCTCCTGAATTGTGAACTCGATGTCCTGCATATCATGAAAATGGGCTTCTAGCGCATTGCGAATGCCGACCAGTTGCTTGTAGACCTCGGGCATGGCCTTTTCCAGGGACAGCATGCTGGAGTTCTGGTCGTTCTTGGTGGCATCGTTGATCGGATTCGGCGTGCGCGTTCCAGCCACGACGTCCTCGCCCTGCGCGTTTACCAGCCACTCGCCAAAGAAGCGGGAGTCGCCGGTCGCGGGGTTGCGGGTAAAAGCCACGCCGGTTGCAGAGGTCGCGCCCATATTGCCGAAAACCATGGCCTGCACGTTGGTCGCGGTGCCCCACTCGTCCGGAATGTTTTCGATGCGGCGATAGGAGATGGCGCGTTTGCCGTTCCAGCTTTTGAAGACGCCCGCAATGCCGCCCCAGAGCTGCTCGCGGGCATCATCCGGAAAGGGTTTTCCGAGCGCCTTGCGGACGCGCTCTTTGAACTTTTCGCAGAGCGACTTCAGGTCTTCCACCTGAAGGTCTGTATCGTTGGTATAGCCTTTTTTCTGCTTCAACTCGTGCATGATTTCTTCAAGCTGCACGCGGATGCCGCGGCCTTCCTTGGTCTCAAGGCCCTCGGCCTTCTCCATCACGACGTCGGAATACATCATGATCAGGCGACGGTAGGAGTCGTAGACGAAGCGTTCGTTTCTGGTTTTGGCGATCAAGCCGGGAATGGTTTTGGCGCAAATGCCGATATTGAGCACTGTATCCATCATGCCCGGCATGGACTTCCGCGCGCCCGAACGGCACGAGACCAGCAGCGGGTTCGTGACATCACCAAACCCCATGCCCATTTCCTTCTCAACTTTGGACATGGCGGTTTCAACCTCGGCTTTGAGGCCCGCCGGAAACTTCGATCCGTCCTTGAAATATTCCACACAGCAGGTGGTCGTGATCGTAAATCCAGCCGGCACGGGAATCTTCATCGTGCACATTTCGGCCAGATTGGCGCCCTTGCCGCCCAGGAGGTTCTTGTCGCTGGCCTTGCCTTCGGAGCCCATGGCGCCGAAGCTATAAACGTATTTGCTCATAGCGTATCTCTGTATTCTTTCTGTGTTCCGGTTTTATTTAATTGTTACACGAACACACCGTAGCGGTCGTCGTGCCAACACACTCTATGTCACGTATCTGAAATCGTCCGCCCGCCCGCCCTCGCTACACGAGGCAACCCCCGCCACGGAAACACCACGCCAACTGCGCTGCGCGAAAATGCGGACTGGACAAACACCACGTTTCCGTATGATAAACAACCGCTGTTGATACCAGAGTCAGGGACGCGGCGCAAGCGTTTTGTGCGCCAATCACACGGAAGGCAACGACAAGTTATGAATCTATATGAATTAACTGCTAATACGATTCGCGGCCTGGCTATGGACGGGGTGCAAGCCGCCAACTCCGGCCATCCCGGCATGCCCATGGGAATGGCCGATGTGGCTGCGGTGCTCTGGTTGAAGCACCTGAAGCAATCCCCGGCGCAACCGCAATGGGCCGACCGCGACCGCTTCGTGCTTTCAGCCGGACATGGCTCAATGCTGCTTTATAGCCTGCTGCATCTGGCCGGGTACAAGCTGCCGCTTGAAGAACTCAAACGCTTCCGCCAATCGGGCAGCCTCACGCCCGGCCACCCGGAATATGGCCACACGGATGGTGTTGAAACCACCACCGGTCCGCTCAGCCAGGGGCTGGCTAATGCCGTCGGCATGGCGCTCGCAGGGCAAATGCAGGCCGCACGTTTCAACAAGCCCGGCGCCACGCTGGTGGATCATTACACCTATGTCATGGCGGGCGACGGCTGCCTGATGGAGGGCCTTTCGCACGAAGCCTGCTCGCTTGCCGGACACCTCAAACTCAGCAAGCTGATTCTCTTCTTCGACAGCAACCGCATCACGATTGAGGGCTCCACCGATCTGGCCTGCTCGGACAACGCCCGCCTGCGTTTTGAAAGCTACGGCTGGCAGGTTTTCGAGATGGATGGACATAACCTGGATGAAATTGACCGCACCATCAGCGCCGCCCGCGCGGTTGCGGACCGCCCGGTGATCATCATCACCCGCACCCACATCGGTCAGGGTTCTCCGCACCTGCACGACTCGCACAAAGCCCACGGCGAACCGCTGGGCGTGGACGAAGTCAAGGCCACCAAACAAGCGATTGGCCTGCCCGCCGACCAGGCCTTCTATGTGCCAGACGCCGTGCGTGCGGCCTTCGCCGCCCGCGCCAGGGAGATGCAGGCCGTCTGCGCTGATTGGGAAAAACGCCGTGATGCCGCCTTCGCCGCCCACCCCGATCTGGCCGCGCTCTGGAAGGCAGGTCAACAGCAGGCGCTGCCCGCCGATTTGGAAACCAAGCTTGCGGCGCTTTTCGACTCCAAACCCGTCGCTACACGCGCTGCCTCCGGTAAAATTATTCAAACTCTTGCCGCAGCACTGCCATGGCTGGTCGGCGGCGCGGCCGATCTGGCGCCCAGCACCAAAACGCTGATGGAAAAACAGGCCTCGGTAAAGCCCGGCGACTTCGCCGGACGCAATCTGCACTTCGGCATCCGCGAGCACGCCATGGCCGCAATCATGAACGGCATGACGCTGCACGGAGGCTTCCGGACCTATGGCGCGACATTCTTCGTCTTCTCGGATTACTGCCGCCCGGCGGTGCGTATCGCGGCGATCATGCAACTGCCTGTGATTTATGTCTTCACTCACGACAGCTTTTATGTTGGTGAAGACGGGCCGACGCATGAACCTGTCGAACACATCGCGAGCTTCCGCTGCATGCCGAACGTCTCGGTAATCCGCCCGGCCGATGCCACGGCAACGGCCGCCGCCTGGCTGGCGGCGCTGCCGTGCAGCACGGGGCCGACGCTGTTGTTGCTCTCGCGTCAAAATCTGCCCGTACTCGACCGCACGCAACTTCCACCAGCCAGCATGCTGGAAAAAGGCGCCTATACCCTCTGGCAGAGCGCGCCCGGCACGCCGGAAATGATTCTGATGGCCAGTGGTTCGGAGGTCAGCCTGGCGCTCGCCGCCGCCAAAGTTCTGGGCGCTGAAACCCGTGTGCGGGTGGTCAGCATGCCCTCGTGGGACCTCTTTGAAAAACAGACGGCGGAGTACCGGGCCGAAGTCCTGCCGGTCGCCTGCACCCGCCGCCTGGCGATCGAGGCCGCCTGCTCTTTCGGATGGGAACGCTACACCGGAACGCACGGCAAGCAACTCTGCCTGAACCGTTTCGGCCTCTCGGCCCCCGCCGAAACACTCGCCGAACAGTTCGGGTTCACCGTCGACAACGTGGTCAAACTGGCAAAAACGTTGTAGTAAAAGGGAGTGTTCGGTGTTCAGGAGATCAGAGCATGAAGCTTGGGAGCATGGTTCAGTTTTTACGCTGGCGTAAAAGCTGCCAGATGGATCAGGCGTCAGCTCGGAAGTCATTTGCTTTCCTGAACCATTTTGCCTTGTCCCGAACACTGAACACCAGCTCAGGACAAGTTGCAGCTGCCGATTCCAAGAAAGGCGATCATTCGTGTCCCGTTTCATCATCCATGGCCGCCGTCGCCTGAGCGGCATTGTGCGGCCGGCCGGCAACAAGAACGCCGTCCTGCCAATGCTCGCCGCCAGCGTGCTGACGGACGAACCCGTCACGATCGATAATGTTCCGCAAATCCGGGACGTTGAGACGATGCTGGCCATTCTCGACGCGCTGGGCGTCACGGTAGCACGGGAAGAACGCCGGGTTACGCTGTGCGCCCGCAATCTGCGCCGCGGCCAACTCGATCCCGCGCTCTGCCGCCAGGTGCGCGCCTCGATTCTTTTCGCCGGACCGCTGGCCGCGCGCCTGGGCCGGGCGACACTTCCGCCGCCGGGCGGCGACATCATCGGCCGTCGCCGGCTCGACACCCACGTCGAGGGGCTGGCCGCGCTGGGCATTGAAATGCAGCCCGCCGCCGGCCATTACATCTTCCGCCGCCGGCATCTGCGCGGCGCGGCGCTGACGCTCGACGAGGCCAGCGTCACGGCCACCGAGAATATCATGATGGCCGCTGTGCTTGCCGAAGGCACCACCACGCTCTTCAACGCCGCCTGCGAGCCGCACGTCGGCGACCTCGCCGCGCTGTTGATCGCCATGGGCGCTACGATTCGCGGCATCGGCACCAACCAGCTGGAGATCGATGGCGTTCCCGCACTGCACGGAGCCACTCACACGGTGCTGTCCGACCATGTCGAAGCCGGCAGTTACCTGCTCGCCGCCGCGGCCACGGGCGGCGAACTGGTTCTGGAGGGGACGCCAAGACAGCACATGACGCGGCTGGTTCGTCCCCTGCAACGCCTGGGGATTGACTGCACGGTCGATCCGGGCGGACGCTTGACGCTGCCTGCCCGGCGCACGCGGCGCATCGTCCGCGACCTCAACGGCGCCATACCGAAAATCGAAGACGGCCCCTGGCCGGCTTTCCCGTCGGACCTGATGAGCGTCGCCATTGTGGCTGCCACGCAATTTTCTGGAACAGCGCTTTTTTTCGAAAAAATGTTCGAAAGCCGCATGTATTTCGTGGACTCGCTGATCAACATGGGCGCGGGAATTGTGGTCTGCGATCCCCATCGTGTGCTGGTTAGCGGTCCCGCCCGGCTGCACGGCACCAAAATGGCGACCCCCGACATCCGCGCCGGCATGGCGCTGCTGGTGGCCGCACTCTGCGCGCGCGGCACCAGCGTGATTGAAAACGCCGAATCGGTGGACCGTGGTTACGAGCGCGTGGAAGAAACCCTGCGCAGCCTGGGGGCCGAGATCACGCGGGAAAACTAAAATAGACGGAAGTTCTGTTTTATAGTACTTTACTGACGATGCGCATCGCCCCGAACAGTTTGAAGCGGCTTTGTCTGGGCGGGAACTGACCCGCAACAAGGTTCCATTGTTTCGATATCGTGTTGACCGTCCATGGCGTGTGGACTTTCGACCAGGAAATCAAAGCCTGATTTATCCAAGAGAAAGGCTCGGCTCGCATGAAAATATGGCGAAACGTGATTGCTGTCAGTCTGGCCGCAGTGCTTGTATTCAGCGCCTCCGGCTGCGTGTATATGCATGTGCAAAGGCCGCTGGGAAGCAACTTCGTCAACACTCAACTCGGGGCCAGGGAAGGACGATCCAACCTCTATTCGGTACTCTGGCTTGTGGCCTGGGGCGACGCTGGCACAAAGGCCGCTGCCACGCAGGGCGACATCAAGATCATCCGCTATGCGGATACCGAGGTGAAATCATATCTGCTGGGAATCTATTCGCGTGTCACCACGGTTGTCTATGGCGACTAACCGGCAGCGGCAGAAAGCCTCTCGCTCCGGGGAAAGCGGCATGCGCTTCTTCAGCATGTTTGTTGTCATGCTGAGTCTGGCTGCTGCCGGCTGCGTGGGAAGCGGCTTGCTCTACACGCGCGTCGTGAAACCATATTCCTACGACTTTGACGGCACCCCGACCGGCGTCAAGATCTGCCGGGTAAACGAGCACATGCTCAGGGAGCCGATTACCCGCGCCAACCTGTCGGTGAGCTTTACTTCGCGCATCGTGGAGCAGGCCTCCCGCGCGGCCGGCATTACGAACCTCTACTTCGCCGACATCGAGACCCTCAGTGTACTGAAAGGAATTTACGTCAAAAAGACACTGATAATCCACGGCGACTGAATTGCCGGGTGGAGCCCATGCTTAATCTAATAACTGACTGATCCCGGAACCCGATGAACAAACGTGGAAGGAATCCGTCTCGCGAGGCGCTTTACACCGTACGCTCCGGCGTGGCATCGTGCTGGCTGTGCTGGAGCGTTTTGCATTTCGTCGAAGGAGGGATTTTATGCAGCAACAATTCCGGGTGATCATGACGTTGACAGTTCTGTCCATGCTGGCAGTGTCCCCGCTTCCGGCAGCGACATTGGCCGACCGCCTGCTGGCATCGTACGACGCCGTACAGACGATGACTTGCGAAATCCGCCGCGACACTGAGGCCGGCGGGCAGCGCGTGCGTTTCCTCAGCCGCATCGCCTACGCCCGCCCCGACCGGCTCAATGTCGAAAACGTAGAACCGCTGGCGCGCCGGATTGTGGCCGACGGCACCAATTTCTTCAGTTACGCGGACGGCGATCCCAAGGGGTTTTCGCGCCCAATTGCGCGGCTGGACAAGCCCATGCTGGACAGCCTGCGCAAACTTCCCGGTACTGCTATGGACCACCTCTTCCAGTTGAGCGGAGTAGCCGAAACCAACCTCCCGGGGACAGCTGATAATCCCGTCCGGCGAGGATACGCCACACCCAAGGTCTTTGCCGTGCTGAATCTGGATCCGTCGGGCCGACTGGCGCGCATCGAGTTTTTTACCAGTTCCACATGTCAAACCACGCTTGGAAAGTATGACTACAGCGACTTTATCGAAGCCGCGCCGGGGGTTTGGATAGCGCGAATGCATAAGGGCGGGTTCAGTCTGGGAAAAATCACGTCCCGAGAAACGCTGCGCGTGACAGCGCTCACGGTAAATCAGCCGATTCCCCCCGCCATGTTCATTGCCGCGCCTTTTTTCCGCCGCGTGGAATTTGCTTCCACCTTCGATGCAATTTATGACGCCATGGCTCCGTAATACTGCTTGTCAAATTCAAACGGATGTGCTTACAATTCAATCGTCTCCTCATGGTGAGGAAAAACAGAAAGGAAAAGTAATGAAGAAAATGATCATGGGTTTGATGGTTCTGATCATGCTGGCGACATCGGTCGGGCCTGCACTGGCAGTCAACGACCAACGCGGCGGCGTGATGGGATTCATCGCAGGATGCTGTTTTGGCATCCGCTCCGGTGCAGCATACAATGACGGCAAGGAAGTTCACTGGCGGGAATGGATTATGATCGTTCCTCTGGTCAATATCGTTTGCTCGCTATGGAACGGAATTGACGGCATGAACGGCATGACCAGTAAGGACTACGTGGCCAAGTACGGCGCGATGTACTATTGATCACGGCGGTGCTACCGATGATAAGCAACAGGATTCCGGCCCTGGCGGTCGGGGTCCTGTTGTTTTTTTGTTGCGGATTTCCGGCAGGAAGTGCGGTCGGGCTGGAGTTGGCGCTTGATCGTTTCGCCAGCGGGGACTGGTTGGCCTGCCGACGCGAGGCGCTCAGGATAGCCCTGAACGCACCCACTCAGACGCTGGCGCGGGTGCTGGCAGATACTGCGGGGTTACGTCTGAAGTCTGCAAATGCGGACGCGTTGCTGTGCGATCTGGAAAAGGTGACTGAAGAAAAACAAATCACGGCGGGCACGCGTGCGCTGGCGGCCTACGAGGCTGGTTGTGCACGGCGGCAAGCGGGCAACTTTTCTTCCGCCTTCGATGATTTCAACAAAGCCTTTTTTCTGGCTGCCGACACCGAACTCTTTGCACGTTGCGGGGCTGCGCTGCTGGCACTCCGGCGTGATCACCCCGGGGCCGGCGCCCCCAATCCCACGTTGACGACATTGCTTGACAGCCTGGCTTCAGCGCTGCCACCGGCTATGTTGCGGGAAGACACGGACACGCAAACCGCATGGCTACATCAGCCTGTGGACTGGATT
>JBAXJV010000031.1:0-14041 GCA_037137675.1 bacterium
ACCCCGGGTTCCGTCCTCCCGCCGAAGCCGATAGCCTGATCCTTCAGATCGATCAGGGCTGCCCTCACAATTGCTGCACCTTCTGCGGAATGTACCGCAGGTTGACGTACAGAAGCCTCGACGTCGCCGGGGTGCACTCCCTGATCATAAGGGAATCCCGCCGCCATCCTGAAGCCATGCGCGTCTTCCTGTCTGACGGCGACGTTATGCGGCGGCCGTTCGGCGAGCTTCGCGACATCCTTGGCATGCTGAATGAATCCCTGCCGGGGCTGGCCAGAGTCAGCCTGTACGCCAACGGCAGTTCGATTGACGCTAAGTCACAAGAGGAGCTGCGTACTCTCCGGTCCCTGAAACTGCACACGCTGTATATGGGATTGGAAAGCGGCGATGAAGATGTTCTGAGGCATTGCCGCAAAGGCGAAACGGCGGCGCAAATGATCCGGGCTGGCACAGCGGCGCAGGCGGCTGGGCTGCGCATGTCAGTGATGGTTCTGCTCGGACTGGGTGGCGTCGATCACAGCCGTGAACACGCGGCGCTGACGGCGCAAGCGCTCAACCGTATGCAGCCGCGCTTGCTGTCGGCATTGCGTGTAATTCCGGTCCCCGGGACGGAGCTGTACGATGATCTGGTGGGTGGCAGTTTCCGTCAGTTAACGGAACACGGGGCCGTCAGGGAACTGCGGGATCTTATCAGCCGTCTGGAACTGGAGAGCACCGTTTTTCGAGCCAACCACAGTTCCAACGTGGTGCCGCTTGAGGGAAGATTCCCGAGGGACAGTCAACGCCTGTTGGCCGAACTGGACGGACTGCTTGCTGCAAACGCGCTGGACCGCAAGTCGCCAGGCCCGATGCCGCTCTGGTTATAGCCACCAACCATGGACATCGCCGAAAACGCCGAGCCTGCCCAGGTCGGCTGTTCAGAGGGTGCGATGCCTGCCGCGCGCAGCCCGTCATACACGTTGGTTTCAAAATGCTTCAGGAAATCGGCTCTCGTGCGCACCTGCGACAATCCGCATTCGCGGCAGGCTGCGAACATGCAGGACTCGAAGGCTTCCAGCGAATCAACGATTACGCCATCGAAATCAAAGATGTAAAGTTTTCCGGTCATGGTTCGCCAGTGCGTCCGTCAATTCCGGCAGATTTGTGCCGGGCAACTGCTTTCAGGGGAGAGTAAGCCTTCGCAGTAAGCCTTCGCATAGGAAAAAGAAAGTGGATACGGACCGGCTTTCGGTTATACTGGGACCCTGTTTAACGCAAAGGAATAGGCATGAAATTAAAACGGTGGTTTTCTGCGTTTGCGGCCCTGTTTTTACTGGCGTCGGGTGGTTGCGTGACGATGACGCAGGCGGACTACGCCCAGCAGCAGTCCGAAATGGACACGCTGCGCGAGGATCTGCAAAAGGTCCGTGAGCGGCAACAGGCTGTGGATATGGAGCTTCAGGCGCTGCACCGTGACATCGAAACCACCCGTGCCGGGGCCAGCGACGCCGGACTTCGCGCCCGGCTCGAAGAGCAGGATCGCCGCATCCAAACTCTAGCTGCTGCACGCAGCGCGGATCGTCAGGAAATTGTGGACGATATCAGCCGTCGTGTGGCGGCAATGATGAACGGCGGCGGCGCGGCGCGCACGCCCGGCAAGGCGTCGAGCGGCCGCGCTAGCCAGGCTCCTGCGAAAACGGAAACCGGCTACGAGCATGTCGTGAAATCCGGCGAAACGCTTTCGGCAATCGCCAAGGCTTACGGGACGACATCCAGCGCTATCCTCAAGGCCAGCAACCTGAAGTCTGATAACATCCGCGTCGGGCAAAAGCTTTTTGTCCCGGCTGAATAACGGCTTGCAAGATTAATTGGCCGGAGGTTTTAGACCGGAAGAAACCCCCTGCTGCAGTCTGAAAGTTTTCAGCCTGAACTGCCTGAGTCGCTCCCATGATCGAGTATGAAATTGCTGATGGATTCTGGGCGCGGGCTGCAGGTCTGCTGGGCCGGTGCGGGATGCCACCGCAGCGCGCCCTTTTTTTCCCGCGTTGCAAATGCATACACACCTTTGGAATGCGCTTTGCGCTGGACCTGGTTTTTGTCCGCTCTGACGGAACAGTTGACGCGGTGCGGCGCGGCGTTCGCCCATGGCGTATTGTCCGGGGTACGCGGCACAGCGATGCAGTCTACGAGCTTGAAGCGGGCAGCCTGCCGCCTGATGCTCCGCGCCCCGGTGAGAGGCTGGACTGGATCCGCCGGAGTTAAGGCAACCGGCAGCTCTATTTGACGAAGGCCCTGGCGTTTTGGAACATGCGGAGCCAGGGCCCGGCTTCGCCGGAAAAGGCGGGGTCGCGCCAGGAGAGCTGCAAGCTGCGGAAGGCGCGCTCGGGGTGTGGCATCAGAATCGTTGCGCGGCCATCCGTGGTGGTGAAGCCGGTTAGTCCGCCCGCCGAACCGTTGGGATTGCAGGGATAGCGTTCGGCCGGCGCGCCGTAGTTGTCCACGTAACGCAGAGCCGCCAGCGCGCGGTCCGCTGCACCATCCGCTTGAAACTCGATACAGCCCTCGCCGTGCGCCACGGGAATGGGCAGCTGCGCGCCAGCCATGCCACGGAAAAAGATGGATGGGGTCTCCAGTATTTCCACTGTTGTCACGCGGGCCTCGAATTGAGCGGAGCGGTTTCGGACGAAGCGCGGCCAGTCCGCAGCGCCCGGGATCAGGAGCTTCAGTTGCGAGAGCATCTGGCATCCGTTACACACGCCCAGCGTGAAGGTGTCGGGACGGGCGAAAAATGCGGCAAACATGGCGCGCAGGTTTTCGTGGCCCAGCACGGAACGCGCCCATCCGGTGCCGGCTCCGAGCACGTCGCCGTAGGAAAAGCCGCCGCAGGCGACCAATCCGGCGTAGTCGCGCAGGTCGGCCTGGCCGGCCAGCAGGTCGCTCATGTGTACGTCCACGGCGGCGAATCCGGCATGATCGAAGGCGGCGGCCATTTCGACGTGGCCGTTGACGCCCTGCTCGCGCAGGATCGCCACGCGCGGGCGCGTGGTGCCGGCGGCGCGCGGCGCGGTGGGCACGGGAGTGAATGGCAGACGCACCGTGAGGCCCGGGTCGCGGGTGTCGAGCAGCGCCTCATATTCCTCGCGGGCGCAGTCGGGGTTGTCGCGACGGGACTGCATGCGGTAGGTCAGTTCCGACCATGTCCGCAGCAACTCAACGAGTGGTGCGCGGTAGAGCACGCTGTGTTTTTGACGGATCGTGAGCTGCCCGTCAGCCGCCGGGTGGCCGAGGACGTGGAGAATGCCGGTCAGTTTGTGGCGCGCAAAAACGGCGCGTACGGCGTCGAGCTGTTCATCAGCCACTTGCAGCACAATGCCAAGTTCCTCGCTGAAGAGCGCAGGCAGCACGGATGTTCCGGCAGGAATGGTGATGTCGAGCCCATGGCGGGCACCGAAAGCCATTTCGGACAGAGCGACGAAAAGTCCGCCATCACTGCGGTCATGGCAGGCCAGCAGAAGCCCCGCCTCCACCAGTTCCTGCAGCACGGCGAAGCCGCTGGCGAGAGCCTCGGGATCGTCCACATCCGGTGTCTCGCTACCGACTTGATTATAGACCTGCGCCAAGGTTGATGCGCCGAGGCGATTGCGGCCATGGCTGAGGTCCGCGAGCAGCAGTGTCGAGTTTGCCACGCGCTTGAGGTCAGCCGTGACGGTCTTGCGAATGTCGCGCACGGGGGCGAAGGCGCTGATCACGAGGGTCAGCGGTGAAACGACTTTTTCATCGCGTCCGGAGCTGGTTCGCCAGGCGGTGCGCATGGAGAGCGAATCTTTGCCGACGGGAATTGACACGCCGAGTTGCGGACAGAAGTCCATGCCGACGGCGCGCACGGTGTCGTAAAGCAAGGCGTCCTCGCCTGCTTCGTTGCAGGCGCACATCCAGTTGGCAGAGAGCTTGATCTGTCCTATCGGGCCGATGCAGGCGCCGGCGAGATTGGTGATGGCCTCGCCCACAGCCATGCGTCCCGAGGCCGGGGCATTGACGAGTGCAATGGGTGTACGCTCGCCCATGGCCATGGCCTCGCCGTGGGTGGCGTCGTAAGCGGCAGCGGTGACCGCGGCGTCAGCGATGGGTGTCTGGTAGGGGCCGGTCATCTGGTCGCGGTGCACGAGCCCCGTGACGCTGCGGTCGGTGATGGTGATAAGGAAGGTCTTGTTGGCCACGGCGGGAAATCGCAGCACGCGGTTGACGGCTTCGTGTAAATCCACGGCGGCCAGATCGAGCGGCGGATGCTGTTCAATGAGGTGCTGCACGTTGCGGGTCATGCGCGGCGGGTGACCGAGCAGCATGGCGAGCTCAATATCGATTGGATGGTTGCCGAAGTGTTCGTCTTCCAGCACCAGGCGTCCGTCGCCACTGGCTCGCCCGAGCACGGCGGCAGGGCAGCGTTCGCGGCGGCAGAGTTCGAGAAAGCAGGTCAGTGAATCCGGCGCAATGGCGAGCACGTAGCGTTCCTGGGCTTCGCAGCACCAGATTTCCATGGGGCTCATGGAAGGCTCTTCGTTGGGAATTGCGCGCAGCCGGAAGCTGCCGCCGATGGGGTCCACCAGTTCCGGGCAGCCGTTGGAGAGTCCGCCGGCGCCGATGTCGTGAATGCTGCGGATGGGGTTGCCGGCGCCGATGGCGGTGCAGGCATTGACGACTTCCTGACAGCGGCGCTGCATTTCGGCGTTGTCGCGCTGGACCGAATCGTAGTCCAGATTTTCTGCATTGCTGCCGCTGCCCATGGAGGAGGCCGCGCCGCCACCTAAACCGATGCGCAGTGCCGGTCCGCCAATTTGCAGTATCAGGTCGCCGCCGCGGACCTGGCGTTTCAGCACATGTTCACGTTTGATGGCGCCGAGTCCGCCAGCGGTCATGACGGGTTTGTGGTAGCCGCGGCGACGTCCGAGGTAGTCCATTTCCAGGGTGCGGAAAAACCCGGTTAGTTGCGGACGTCCGAACTCATTGCCGAAGCGTGCGCCACCGAGGGGCCCGTCGGTCATGATTTCGAGCGGCGTGGCCAGGCGGGCGGGAAATTCCGGCGCGTGGGTTTCCCATGGCATGGCGAAGTCCGGCAGGCGCAGGTGCGAAACGATAAAGGCGCTGAGCCCGGCTTTTGTACGGCCGCCGATGCCGGTGGCGGCTTCATCGCGGATTTCTCCGCCGACGCCGGTGGCGGCTCCGGGATAAGGCGCGATGGCGGTGGGGTGGTTGTGGGTTTCGACCTTCACTAAAATATCCACCTCTGTGGCTGCACGGGTGGTGTAGAGGCGGCCATGTTCGTAGTCGGGCTCGAACCAGTTTGCCGGTGCGCCATCAATCACGGCCGAATTATCCGAGTAAGCGATGCGTGTGCCTTGCGGGTGGGTCAGATGCGTGTTGCGGATCATCTCGAAAAGCCCCGGCGTGCGGGGCAGGCCGTCCACGATCCAGCTGGCCTTGAAAATTTTATGACGGCAGTGCTCGGAATTGACCTGGCCGAACATGAGCAGTTCGACGTCCGTCGGGTTGCGGTTGAGTTTGCGGTAGACAGACTCCAGGTAGTCTATTTCGTCGGTGGCGAGCGCCAGTCCGAGGCTCAGGTTGGCAGCTTCCAGTGCGGCGCGGCCGCTGTCCAGCAGGTTTACAATGGTGAACGGGGTGGGTGGCTGATGCTGGAAAAGATCGGTGAGGTTGGTGTAGACCCCTTCTGTCATGCGGTCGTGCAGCAGCGGCAGGACCGGGTGCAGAACTTTTTGTGATAACGCGGCGCCGCTGGTATTACGGACAATGTAGCGCAAGCCGGATTCTATGCGACATACCGATGTCAGCCCGCAGTTGTGAGCGATATCGGTGGCTTTGGATGACCATGGCGAGAGCGTGCCCCGGCGGGGAGTGACAAAGAAGCCCGCGCTCGCGTTGAGCGGGAGGGTGGACTGCGTGTCGAGCAGCGCCTCGACTTGCTGCCACCCGGCGTCGTCAAAACCGGCGTCAGCTTCGACCAGAAATATCTGAATGGCTTCGACGGCGGCTAGGCCGGCAGCGGGCAGCGCGGTCTGGAGACGGCGCAAAAGCGCGTCGTGCCGGAATCCTGAAAGGGCGGTGTTTCCCTGATAGAGGCGGATATTCACAAACGTAGGTGGTCGGGCTGTTGGTCAGAGTAATGAAAGGTTACGGATGCGCGATGGCGCGTGTGCGGATGAGCGGCTTGGGCTGCTGGTTATAGACCCGCGATCCGGGCGGAATGGAATGAGTCAGCCAGACGTTACCGCCGATTTCCGATCCGGTGCCGATAGTGGTGTCGCCGCCCAGAATGGTGGCGCCGGCGTAGATGGTGACGTTGTCTTCGACGTTGGGATGGCGCTTGTTGCCTTTGATCAGGTAGCCGTGCTTGTCTTTCGGAAAACTCAACGCGCCCAGAGTGACGCCCTGATAGAGCTTTACGCGGCTGCCGATGACGCAGGTCTCGCCAATTACGACGCCGGTGCCGTGATCAATAAAAAACCCGGGGCCGATTTTAGCGCCAGGGTGGATGTCAATGCCTGTTTGCGAGTGGGCATGTTCGGAGAGAATACGCGGGATCAGCGGCACGCCAGCGTTGTAGAGTTCGTGGGCGATGCGGTGCGTCATGATTGCCAGCAGGCCGGGATAGCTCATGACCACTTCCATGGTTGAACGCGCAGCCGGGTCGCCTTCGTAAGCGGCAGTAATGTCCAGTTCGAGTGTGCGCTTGATTTCCGGCATGGCCTGAAGCAGCGCCTGCGTGGCGGCAACAGCCTTGTTGCGGCAGTCGTTGCAGTTGCGGCAGTGTTCGAATTCGCACTGGTATTGAAAGGCCAGTTCGATTTGTTTGTGGAGTGTGGCCTCGATGATTTCCAGTTCGGTGGCGACGTTAATACGCAGACGGGGGGCGGTGGTGGAAGCGGTTGCGTGCCCATGGCAGCCCGGAAACAGGATGCTGGTAAGTTTTTCGAGCACGCTGTAGATGGCGGTACGCCCGGCGAGGTGCAGCCCGCGTTCGGCCGCGTTTTTACGGTGGCAGGCACCGCACTCAACAAGCACTGCCGCGAGCTCCGGCATGCTCAGGTGCGGTTCAGCAACTTGTAAAGACAGGGCTTTCTTCATAATGAGGTAACCATTCAGGTGTTCAGTGTTCGGTTGGTGGTTGAAATCCCCTGATTTCTGCCAGCAAGCCTCTCATAGGCGGGAGATTTTTACCAGCACACGTTCGGCTCCGAGATTAGTAAGGGACATCTGATTGAAAAGTCGTCCGAGGGGATTTGCGGCGATCGGAAAGATTTGAGTGATGCGGATGCTCTCGCTGTGGCAGAGGTCGGTGAAGTCGCGCAGCGTTGTAAGATGTATGTTCGGGGTGTCGTGCCAATCAAAGGGCAGCGCAGCTGACTTTGGCATGCGGCCTGTGAGTCCGATGCGGGCACGGTTGTTCCAGTTGGCGAAGTTCGGGAAACTTACGATGCCTTCGCGGGCCACGCGCAGCATTTCGCGCAGCACGTTGAGCGGGCGGCGCACTACTTGCAGGGTCTCGCCGAGCACCGCGTAATCGTAGGACTGATCTGGAATCATGGCCAGGCCTTCGTCCATATCGCCTTGAAATACCGGTAGCCCGCGGGCGAGTACGCTGATGACATGGTCGAGGCTGATGTCGACTCCGAGTCCCAGGCGGTGGTCGCTGACGAGTTGAGCGAGCAGGCGCCCGTCGCCGCAACCCAGATCGAGCACCCGCGCCCCGGTCGGGACCAGCTTGCGCACAAGGGCATACTCCTGACGCTCGACATTTTCGAACTCTTCCGCGACGACGGGAGCGGGGGGAGCCAGAAAGGCTCCAACGACGGTGGCGAGGTGTTCTATGTCCACCAGGAACGCATCATGTCCGTACGGGGCGCGGAGCAGGCAGTAGGAGACGTGGCGTCCGGCCTGCAATGCGGCGGTGGCAATTTCAAGCGATTGCTCCGGTGGAAACAGCCAGTCGGAGCTGAGCGCCACGACGAGCAGCCGGGCCTGCATGGTCCGGAAGGCATTTGCGAGGGATCCGTGGGCATCTTCGATGTCGTAAGTGTCCATAGCCTCAGTGATGTGCAGGTAGGAATTGGCGTCGAAGCGTTCGACGAAGGCGGCTCCCTGATGGCGAAGGTAGCTTTCGATCTGGAATGGCGTGGTAAAGCGTTCGGCGGGCAGCGCTGAGGCAAGTTTTTTTTCGCGGCCGAATTTGCGGTCCATGATTTCGGGCGAGAGATAGGTGATATGTCCGAGCATGCGCGCTGTGGCCAGGCCGTCGTTGGGGCCGGGATCGGCGCCGTAGTAATCTCCTCCGGCCAGATTGGGATCGCTCAGGATCGAGCGGCGCCCGACGATATCGAAGGCCAGCGCTTGAGCAGAAAGCGATGCGGCGGAAGCAATGCAGATGGCCCGTTCCACCAGATCCGGGAAACGGATGGCCCATTCCAGCACCTGCATGCCGCCCATTGAGCCGCCCATAACGGCGTGGAGCTTTTTCAGTCCGAGCTGGCTGACGCATAGCTGTTGGACGCGGACCATGTCGCCGATGGTGATGGCCGGGAAGGCTGAGCCGTATGGCTTGCCCGTGCGCGGGTTGAGGCTGGATGGCCCGGTGGTACCGTTGCAGCCGCCAAGAATATTAGTGCAGATAACGAAAAAACGATTGGTGTCGAGGCCCTTGCCGGGCCCGATCATCTCGTCCCACCAGCCGGCTTTGGCGTCCGTTGGCGTGTGGTGCCCGGCGGCGTGGGCATCGCCGCTCAGGGCGTGGCAAAGCAGCACTGCATTGGTGTGTCCGGTATCGAGACATCCGTATGTTTCGTAGGCAACATCTAGTTCCGGAAGCACTCCGCCACGCTCAAGGAGAAAACCCTCAGGCGGCAGAATCAGAGGCATCGTTTGCGTTGATACCAGCCCTGCCGAAGTTTCCGTTTTTCGGGTTGTGCTCATCTGTGCTTGCCGACAGAGGATGAGTTACTGGTCAGCGGAACTGTCCGTGGCGGGAACGGACTCATCCGCAGGTTCTTCGCTGATCAGTTTGTTGGAACGCAGCAGGCCCGTGGGGGCCTGGTAGCCGGGCTGTTGGATGAGCCAGGTCTGCCACCCGCTGAATAGCGTGTTGCTGCGCCGGCGGGTGAGGGCGGAAATGATCTGACGGTGGACGGACGTGGCGGTTTCGGGCGTGGCCGGAGTACGTTCTGCCACGTAGGCAATCAGATAGCTCTGTCCGAAGGGAATGACGTCTGTGACTTCGCCACGGTTACGCTGAGTCAGTGCGCGCACGATCTCGGCATCCTGCAATTCCTCGGGTACGGTGAACGCCGAGAAGACGTCGGTGGTATGGAGTGTGGCGCCGAGCGCTTTGACGCTGGCATCAAAAGATTGTCCCTGAGCGACGGTGGAGGCCAGTCGTGATTGCGCGGATTTTGCAAATTCGAGGGCGGCTTTCTCCAAAGCCGCCTGACGGGCGGCGGTTAAAACCTCCTCGCGAACTTCTTCAAAAGCCGGCATGCGAGGCGCTTCACGTTTGTTGAGGGCGAGCACATACACCAGGTCTTCGCCGATGATCGGATCGCTGTAATAGTTGTCCGGAGAATCGTCACGGGTGAAAGCCTCGTGTTGGAAGGCGTTGCGCGCGGTTTTGATTCCGGGGAGCTCCTGCGTGGCGCGGAAGAGGCCGGTGGTATGCACTGCGAGTCCGGCTTTGCCGGCATAGGCTTCAAAGCCCGGCGCTGCCGAGCCGTCGCGCGGCGGGGTAAGTCCGACGGTGAAGTCGGTGGCCTTGTCACGCGTGGCGAGGGCCGCCTGCTGGCGAAGCAGCTGGTTGGAGATCGTGCCGGCAACTTCGGCGAGGGGTTTGAGCACGGGCTCGCCGTTAGTGCCGGCGGACGTGAAGGCATCGTGGTTCTCTTCGTAGAAGTAGTTCACGTCCGATTCCGTGATGGTGTTGGTCATGGCATCTTTGATTGGCCAGGCAACATAGCGGACGCTTACGCGGTCTGGAATCAGGAAGCTGTTGGTGTGGGTGTTGTAGAATTTCAGTGCTTCGTCCGTGGTGATTACGGGCGCGGCGTGCAGGCTGTTGGTGCCGAGCAGGACGTAGCGAATGCGGAAGGAATCGGCGTAGGCGCTCACCAGACGCTGTAGCTCAGCGGGATTGATCCAGGTTGCTGAGGCGAGCATGCCTTGAAATTTCTGGAGAGTGAGGGACTGGCGGACGTTTTCCTCGAAGAGCGATTCGTCGGCATCCATGTTGCGCAGCACGTTGCCAACGAACGCTTTGTAACGGGCCCGGTCAAAAGAACCTTGCGGGGAGAATTGGCGGTCTTGCTGGATGGCGCGGACGATTTCATCGTCGCCGGTCCGCAGACCCAGGTCGGCGGCGAGTTTAAGCGACGTCAGCCGCTTCCATGCCTGAACGTCCACTTCGCGCTCGATGGCTGTGGTGCTGTCCAGGTTGCGTCCAAGCATCAGGCGCAGGCTGAGGTAGGTCTGAAAGCGCGCGGCGCGGTAGTCGCGATCAGTGAACTGCGATGTTCCCAGCCGTCCGGCCTGTTTGTCTGTGTCTCCAATGCAACCGCCTGTATTAGAAAAAAAGCCCACAAAGGAAACGATCACTACGAACGCGAAGATGCTCCAGAGAATCCGGTTTCTGATCAACTTGTTGAACTTTGAAATCAGCATGCCATCCTCCAGACGTTTTTGCGGAGCTTTCTCGCGTCGCGTTCTCCGGTTAAATGGAGCGAGCGAAGGGAGTTGAACCCTCGACGGCCACCTTGGCAAGGTGGAGCTCTACCACTGAGCTACGCTCGCGTTTCGAAGAACGCAAGCAGTCTATCAGAGATGCGCTGGCAAACAAGGGTTTTTTCCAAGGCAGTTTGCAGGTGGGGCATTTTGCATGGTGCGCAACAGCGTCAATTGCCGCCAATTGTCATCGTGGGCGTACTGCGATGTGCGGCCTGTTCGGCTCGAAATGTCACCATTTGTGTGGTAATTGCGACCATTTCACGCAAGTCTACGCGGGCGGTATTCCAGACCATGTCGTAGTACAGCGGGTCGTTGATGTTGTGACTGAAAAAACTTTTAGCGAGCTTATTGCGGTCCACGTCCCGTTGTTCAATCAGCTTTTGTGCCTCGTCATGGGGGATTTTGAACTTCTTCATAATCCACAAGATACGCTGGGGCTCCGGGGCGATCAGCCGCAGGTGCAGTCCGCCTGGCAGGCGCTGGGTTACGTACCCGCCACAGCGGCCCAGCAGAATGACTTTTCCGACGGCGGCCAGGGCGTAGGCCACGCGATAGACCTGCTTGTAAAATTTATACTGCTCGGTAGCGCCGCTGAACAGGCTGTCCAGAAACTCGCGTAATTCCGAGTGGTAGCGCTCGGAGAGCAGTTCGTCCAACTTCTGGCTGAGCAGTGGATCTTCAGCGATCACCTCGGTCAACTCCCGGTCGAAGACATGCCACCCTTGGAAAAGCTGTTCGTCCTTATTTTTTTTAAACTCCGCAACCAGCGCCTCGGATAAAAAATGGCCGCCTGCGCCCGCTTGCCGCGAGATGGTGATGAACGGATTTCCTGAAGACGGCATGCTGTCCAAAGGACGGCGTTCTTTCAAAAATTCTTTGATTACCAGTATCTGGTTCATGCGACACCTCTTTTTTCCAGCGCATCTGCTGGCACAGGCATATTGCAACGGAGCGCTCTGCTCCACAAACAAATCAGAATATACTTCAGTCCGGAAATATTTTCAACATTTTCGTCGGAAGACTAAAGAGCGTTTATGCATGGTGATGCTTGACGTGCGGCGGTGACAGCGCCAAAGTAGGCGCCTGCGGAGGAGGGGCCTGTGGATTACAAAGATTACTATGCGGCGTTGGGGGTGGGGCGCGGTGCGAGTGCGGATGAAATCCGCAAGTCCTACCGAAAGCTGGCGCGACGTTATCATCCGGACGTTAACAAGGACGCCGGGGCTGAGGCGAAGTTCAAGACTATTGCCGAGGCTTATGAGGTGTTGAGCGATCCCGAAAAGCGCTCGCGCTACGATGCGCTGGGTGCCGATTGGAAGGCCGGCCAGAGTTTCAGGCCGCCACCGTCCGGGGCGGGTGGCGGATTCGAGGAGGCGGCTTACAATTCGAGAGCGGGGCGCGGGGGTGTGAGTCCTGAGGAGATGGGCGGGTTCAGCGACTTTTTCAGCAGTCTGTTCGGTGGCGACTTTGAACAGAGCGGTGGCCCCGGCGGGGCGGGGTTGCGCGGGCAGGATCATGAGGCAGAGCTCGCGATCACCATTGAAGAAGCCTGGCATGGCGTACGCAAATCCGTGGTTTTGCAATCGGCTGAAGTTGACGCGCACGGGCGGGTACAGCGACGCACCCGCAGCTATGAAGTTCAAGTGCCGGCAGGAACGATCGAGGGCGCGCGTATCCGCATGCTGGGTCAGGGCGGTGCTGTTGATGCCGGCCGGCCGGCCGGCGATCTTTACCTGCGTATTCACCTCGCTCCGCATGCCAGATTTCGCGTGCAGGGGCACGATCTGGAAACTGATTTGCCGGTGACCCCCTGGGAGGCGGCATTAGGGTCGCGGGTCGCGGTGGGCACAATCGAAGGCCATGCGCTAGTTACGCTGCCGGCAGGAACATCGTCAGGCCAGCGCATACGGTTGCGCGGACAAGGGTTGCCGGGGCGTGGCGGTGAGGTGGCGGGCGATCTGTATGCGGTGGTGCGGGTTGAGTCTCCGCATACACTCAGTAAACGCGAACGCGAATTGTTCGAAGAACTTTCGCGGATTTCGGCCTTTCGGCCACGGGGGGAGGAGCGGTGATGAGTACGCGAGAACGCATCAGGCAGCCGGCGGCGACAGTGACGGTTGAGACGACCGAAGATTTGTTGTCGTTGACTGAAATGGCTGTTTGTACAGGTATGCCGTGCGGATGGATTGAGGAGCTGGTGGCCTGGGACTTGCTTGCTCCCGTGCGGGTGAACGAAGCGCTCTGGTTCGACGCGGCGGTGTTGTCGCGTGTGCGAATGATCGTGCGGCTGCACCGGCAGGTGGGCGTGAGCCTCGACACGATGGCGCTGGTGTTGGAGCTGCTGGACCGGATTGCTGAGCTGGAGAATGAAATCGCGAGCTTGCGTGGCTGACCAGTTGCAATCAATAACGCCCGGGACGATAATTTAAAAGGGACGACCGGGCTTGCGCCTGTCGTCCCTGTTCGCGTCAGCGGCTGGCGCCTGTATCAGACCAGAGCAGCCTTTGCCTTGACGACGATTGTCTTGAACCCATCGGGATCAGCAATCGCGATTTCAGACAGCATCTTCCGGTTTAGCTTGATGCCCGCCTTGGTCAGTCCGTCAATCATGCGGCTGTATGACAATCCTTCGGCGCGACAGGCAGCCGACAGGCGTACGGTCCACAGTTGACGAAAGGATCGCTTTTTTAATTTGCGATGTTCCGTGGCCATCACCATGGCGCGATCAACGGCTTCGGTCGCCTGACGGAACAAGCGGTGCCGGGCGCCGCGAAATCCCTTGGCAAGCGTTAAGCGACGGGCGCGACGCTTACGCGAGGCTGGTGCATTTGTAGCTCTAGGCATGTAAAACTCTTCCTCTCTGTATTCGTCAAACGGACAAAAGGCTCTTCATGCGCTTTGACTCGACGTGATCCAAAACGCCTCCGGCGCGCAAGTGGCGTTTCCGTTTGCGGCTTTTGCCGCTTAACAAGTGACCGCGGCCACCCTTCATGTAGACCAGCTTGCCCTTGGATGTCACCTTGATACGTTTCGCTGCAGCCTTTTTCGTTTTTTTCTTCGGCATAACACTTTCCTTAAAATGCAGGCCGCATTCCTTGATGGAATCGCAGTCGCAAGCAACGCGCAAGCACGCAAACTAGCACAAGTGCGCGCGCTTGTCCAGCGTCTGATTTTACGTTTCTGGCACAGTGCTTGTGAGCGCCGGTGCAATGCTTGTGGCCGGCTCCGGCTTTGTCACGGCCAGCGCGATCTTTGGCGCCGCCGCCGGAACGATCTCAATTGG
>JBAXJV010000032.1:0-14014 GCA_037137675.1 bacterium
AAGGTAGCGAAATTCCTTGTCGGGTAAGTTCCGACCTGCACGAATCGCGTAACGATCTGGGCACTGTCTCAACGAGAATCTTGGTGAAGTTGTAATTCCGGTGAAGATGCCGGATACCCGCAGCAGGACGGAAAGACCCCATGAACCTTTACTGTAATCTGATATTGGCATCTGGTTTGTCATATGTAGCATAGCTGGGAGGCTGTGAAGCTTGGTCGTTAGGCCAGGTGGAGCCATCAGTGAAATACCAGTTTTGATAAGGCGGATGTCTAACCTCAAGCCGTGAATCCGGCTGGGGGACCGTGTCAGAGGGTCAGTTTGACTGGGGCGGTTTCCTCCCAAAAGATAACGGAGGAGTTCGAAGGTTCCCTCAGCATGGTTGGCAATCATGCTTCGAGTGCAATGGCATAAGGGAGCTTAACTGCGAGACCAACAAGTCGAGCAGGTGCGAAAGCAGGACATAGTGATCCGGTGGTTGCTTGTGGTAGCGCCATCGCTCATCGGACAAAAGGTACTCTGGGGATAACAGGCTTATCGCTGCCAAGAGTTCACATCGACGCAGCGGTTTGGCACCTCGATGTCGGCTCATCGCATCCTGGGGCTGGAGAAGGTCCCAAGGGTTTGGCTGTTCGCCAATTAAAGCGGTACGCGAGCTGGGTTCAAAACGTCGTGAGACAGTTTGGTCCTTATCCACTGTGGGCGCAGGAGATTTGAGGGGAACATTCCTTAGTACGAGAGGACCGGGAATGACGTACCTCTGGTGTGCCGGTTGTCCCGCCGCGGGGCATCGCCGGGTAGCTATGTACGGAACGGATAAGCGCTGAAAGCATCTAAGCGCCAAGCCTCCCCCAAGATTGGATCTCCCTCCCCGTAAGGGGACTAAAGGCAGGTTGTAGACTACGACCTTGATAGGCTGGAGGTGGACGCTCCGTGAGGAGTGCAGCTGACCAGTACTAATCTGCCGTGTGGTTTGACTTTTTATTCCATTGGTTGTTTCTTAGCGCAATCCTTTGGATGCCCATCTCGAAGCCGGTCAATTAATTTATAGTTAATTTATAATTAATTTTTCCCGGTGGTCATAGCGAGGCGGAAAACACCCGTTCCCATCCCGAACACGGAAGTGAAGGGCCTCTGCGGCAATGGTACTGTGGCAGTAGTCATGGGAGAGTAGCACGCTGCCGGGATTTTTTTTCGAACCCGTAGGGTAACCTGCGGGTTCTTTTTTTGCCCTGAGGGGTTTTCGTGGTAGTGCGCCAGGCGTTACGCTGGCGAAAAAGACGTCAGATGGAACGGAGCGTGACCAGAGTCCATCCGGCCTGTGGCAGGTGGCAGTGGCTGTCGCGCACCCTTCTCTGCAATTGGCACACGCCAAGCACGCCACAGCTTGCAGCTGCAAGAAAGCCGCCGTCACCGTATCGCCGGTCGCCGACTTCTCGTCGGAGGCCGGTTTTTTTTCTGCTGCCTGACTATCCGGAAGGCTTTTTTTACGGTTGCCCCAAAACCTGGTCAATTACTTCCTCGAATACGGCCAGCGATTCCCGTAGCGCGTCTTCCTCAATGCTGAGTGGCGGCGCAATTTTAATGCATTCACCAGCCACGCCAACAGGCGCAAACATCAGCAGCCCTTTTTGGAAGCATCCGATGTTAATGCGCAATGCCAGCGCCGGGTCCGGCGTTCTGGTGCCAGATTTGACGGCCTGAATGCCAGCCACCAGGCCCTTGCCGTGGCAACAGCCCAGCACCTGCGGGTATTTCCGCTGGATACGCTCAAGTTCCGGCACAAACCAGGCGCCGAGTCGCGCTGCGCGTTCCACAAGTTTTTCGTCTTTTAGCACCTTGATGTTGGCAAGCGCCGCTGCAACTGACAAAGGTGATGCCGAATGCGTGGATGTCATGGACCCTGGCGGATATAGCGACATGATGTCAGTTCTTCCAATCACCGCCGAGATCGGCAGTGATGAGCTGATGCCCTTGCCGCAGGCAATCAGATCCGGCGTAATACCGTAGTGCTCGAAGCAGAACATCCGTCCGGTGCGCCCGAATCCGGCCTGCACCTCGTCCATTGTGAGCACGATGTCGTGTTTGCGACAGAAAGCCTCGAGTTGCCGGGCGTATTCCACCGGCAGAAAGTCCGGTCCGATTCCCTGGTAGCTCTCAGTCATGACGCCTGCAATTGTGTCTGGCGTCACGCCCTGCGCCTGCAGGGTTTTTAGAAATAAATCGAACGATACGTCGGCGTTTTTATAGCCGTCCGGGAATGGAACCTGAACGAAGCTCTGATCCAGCTCGCCTATCCAGCGTTTCAGGCGCGGCATTCCGCCCGCCAGCTGCGACCCCATGGTGCGGCCGTGAAATGCGCCGTTGAAGGTTACGAAATACTTTTTATGCGGGCCGTGTTTTTCCAGCGCATAGGTCTTTGAGAGCTTGATGCAGTTCTCTGTGGCTTCACTGCCGGTGCTGAGTAAAAACGCCTGGTAGCGCTTCGGGTCAGGCGCCAGCGCGGCGAGTTCGTCGGTCAGGCTGGCGCGGCCTGCGTGAGGAAAAACGTAAGCTGCCAGCAGCGGTCGATCTAAGACCTCCTGAATCGCCTGCCGGACAGCAGGGTGGCCGTGTCCGACGTTAGTGATCAGCACGCCCGACGACCAGTCAATCCAGCGGTTGCCCCACTTGTCGGAAACCGTGGCACCCTCCGCCTTATGCCAGAGGATCGGTGGCTGTCCGGACATTGAGCGCGGCTCGGAATGGCGCAAGGCCTCGAACACCGGAAGCGATTCAGGAACCGGCAGCGCCGTCTGAATCGTACGGTAGCGCGTTTTGATGCTCGGAACTTTGACGGGCGTCAGGTCATATTCAGCCATGGTTATCGCGTCCTTTTTTCGACATGAGGTGTTGGTCCGTACACAATGTTTGCCCACTCGCCGTCCGCCAGAATGGACATGCGGGCGGCTTCCACTACAAGTTCATTGATGAAGCTGTTGGCCGGCGTGGCGATGATGCCTGCCTGATCAATCTCGCGAATTATTTCGCGCCGTTTTGCGAGCGCCACGTCCTCTATCACGCCCGCTGTTTCGGCTTCGATGCGGCGCATCGTTTCCACGCTGGCGGCGACGGAATCGTAGCCGTAGCCCATCGGCTTGAATCCGCGTCCTTCCCATGGCGCCAGGCGATAGAAGTCCGGGCTTACGTAGTTGTAGCGCGAGCCGGCGCCGCCGATGGGGTCGAGGTAGCAATGACGCACGCCGCGGTCCTGATCGTCGTGCTGAATCATTCCGCTGCGGTCCTGGCCTTCGCAGTACATGATCAGCCCCTGATCGTTGCTGCCCGCGCCTGCATCCGGATAGCCGAGCCCGTCCGTCACGGACAACAATGCGTCATTCTCGTACCGTACGCGGCCGTTAGTCCACATGTAGCCTTCTTTACCGTTCGGAAAAAGTCCCTTGACGCCCGATACCGACACCGATACCGGCTTCAAGCCCGTGATAAAGTAGACTAGATCCACATAGTGGCAGCCTACATATACGAACGGGTCGGTCATGGCGGTGGTGAACCAGTTTTGGAAATTGGAGTGGCGGTAGTAGTAGGGTTCAATCAGCTTGGCTTCGCCCATCACGAACTTGCCGAAATGCCCCAGCGCGTATTGCCGCCGGGCCACCAGCGAGCGGCGATCGAAGCGCTTGTGGTATTCCACCCCCACAAACAATCCTTTTGCCAGCGCCAGTTTTTCAATTTCGACAGATTGCTCGAATTTTAGAACCAGCGGCTTGACGCACAGTACGTGCTGGTTGTGGTGCAGGCACGCTTTTACGATTTCATAGTGAAACTGATCCGGAACTGCCACCACCACGGCCTGCCTCGGCGGGGTCGCCGCCAGCAGCTCCATGGCAAGCTTCGGAAAAATCCGGTCGCCGGGTTCGGATAAGGCAGGGAAAGCCTCGAAGTCCTGCCCCGGGAAGGCTTCCAGGATCTCGCGGCTTTCCTTGAGCGCCTTAAGGGGCGCCGAGTTGAGCGCGCATACACGGATCTTGCCGACTGTGCCCAGCCGTTGCAAGTGATAGATGGAAGGCAGGATCAGATCATTTGTGATCATGCCTCCGCCGATAATCAGTACGTCCAGTTTTTCAGGGTGTTTCATGAATTTTCCTGTATCAAGGCAGGTTGCCGCGAGCTACGGAGGCGGAGCAAACGCTTTCCAATGCCAGATGCATTGCCGCATCCCGCGTTGAAAGCTTGCGTTTCTCTGCTGTCGAGATGACCAGCTTAAACTTGTCCCGCATGCGTTTCTCCAAACGGGCGTCCACGACATCCTCTGTCATTTGTTCCTGTTGAGTTTCCTGTGTGTACTCAAGATACGAAACAAACACGCCGCCGGCGTTGCATAGGATGTCCGGGATCACAAAGATGTTGCGCTTGTGCAGGATGAGATCTGCGTCCGGCGTGGTCGGACCGTTGGCCCCTTCGGCCACAATGCGCGCCTGAATCCTCGATGCGTTCGCCGCCGTGATCTGGTTCCCGGCGGCCGCCGGCACCAGCAGTGTGCAGGGCATTTCCAGCAGCCCTTCAGGGCTGACGGTGCGACCTTGTCCGCAGCCCTTCAGGGAGCCGGTGCTGCGTGCGTGCGCCATGAGGCGCGCCACATCCAGCCCCCGCTCGTCGTAAACCGCTTCCGTGATGTCTGCGACGCCCACGATCTTGGCCCCGCGCGCCGCCAGTTCGGAGCACGACACTGCACCAACATTTCCAAAGCCTTGGACGATGACCTGCGCGCCTTTGAGGTCGGCGCCGATGTGCGCCATCGCGGCCTCGGACGCAATGGCCACCCCGCGTCCGGTGGCCTTGCCGCGCCCCGGAATTCCGCCCAGAATTACCGGCTTGCCGGTTACATAGCAGCCTTGTGTTGTGGCGTGCCCTTCCGAATAGGCGATGGTGTCCTTGATGTACCCCATGTCCTGCTCATTGGTGCCCATGTCCGGCGCCGGTATGTAGACCAGGGGATTGATGTGCCTCTGGGCGTTGCGCGTAAAACTGCGGATCAACGTTTGCTTGTCGTTCGGAGAAAGTTGCCGGGGATCCGCCGCAATGCCGCTTTTGCCGCCGCCAAATGGCACGCCGATCAGCGCGCATTTCCAGGTCATTTCCATAGCCAGCGCCGTGATGTCGTCCAGCGTCACGGCGGCGCTCATGCGGATGCCGCCTTTGCAGGGGCCCAGCGAATTGTTGTGCTGCACGATGTATGCTGTGAAGACGTGAATGTTCCCGTCCGACAGCTGCGGCGACAAGCGCAGCTCGCTGCGTTCTTTCGGAAAGCGCAGCTTGCGCAACAACGCTTCATCGAATACGCCGCCCAGCGTTGCCGCCGCACGGTCGAAATTTACACGCGCATTTTCCAGCATCGACTCTGTTGTCATTAGCGTTCTCCTTGGTTAAAGCCCTTTTTTTGAGTAATCCAGGCCCGGTTTTAAGGCGTCTCAAGTCAGATATTACCGCCTGCATCAGTTCCGGCGGGCCGGTTGCGGCGGAGGATCAGCAATACGACCAGATAGGCCAGCGTGGACAGGTAAAAAGCTTGCATCCAGAGCGCTGTGCGATCGGCGTCCACCAGCGCCAGCGGATAGAATATCGCCGCCGCCGCGAAAGCCAGCGTGTCCTGTCGCGACAGCCATGGCGCGCGACGGTCGGTCAGTCGAAATACAGCGACCACGATGAAAAGCAGCCCGGCCGCGACGCCAAAGGGCGCGCCGAACCCCGGCAGCCAGTCTGCGAGTGTGGCCATCAGCGTGTAGAACAGGAAATAGGCCGCGCCCAGCAGGGAGGTTAGCGCGAGCGGTAGCGGCTGCCCGAAGATAAGGCGCGGCACTGCGAGCCAGAATATCAGCAGCAGCAAGCCGAGCGGGGCTTCGCGCAGCAGGCTGGCAAACCAGTAAAGCGGCTGTTTTGGCGCCGGGAGCTTGATGCCGATATCGTACGACGTGAGTGCGTTATCCAGATTCCAATGCAGCTTGTACGGTGCGCGGTGCAATTCGGAAAGTTTCTCCACAGGCGGCATGGATCCGATCGGGAAATCCAGCTGGTCGGGCGGCACGCCGTCCACGCCGACGCTGACGCGATAGTGGCCGGTCTGAGTCATGGGCTTTGGTATGTAACGCAGATGCTCCAGCCCGCGCGAGGCATAGCTCACTTCAACGGTTGCCGCAGCGCCAGGCGCCATTGGCATAGTCCACACCAGTGCAGGCACGCCGTCGCGTTCGCTGGTTTCGGAGCGGTCAAGCACGTCGGTTCCATCTACGCGAAAAACCAGGCGGTCAAAAACGCCGCGTTCGGCGGGCAGCGGAAAGATCAGGTGCGCGGTGGTGGTCAGGCTGGCGCGGTTGACGATGCGGTAGGCGAAGGTCCAGAGATCCTCGTACCCGGCGTAGTTGGCGTGGCCGAGCGTGCGGGGGTTGTTCTTCACTTCGGCCGTGACATCAGCCGCTGCCAGAGACTTCTGCGGCACTGCTACATCGCGCGTTTCGCGCGTCTCGCTGATCGTGAGCGGCAGCACGCCGTTGATCGCTGCGACCGGCTTGGCTTCGTCGTCCCAAAAGCTTTGTTCCTGTATTTCACCTTTCCCGCCGGGCAGCTTGATCTGGCGGGTGACCCAGATCCTCGGACGGGAGTGTTCGACAATCAGTTCGCGCTGCTCGTGCGGCAGTCCCCACTTCATCAGCACCGCCGAGCGGTTTTTCTCGGTAACCCGTCCGAAGCGGCGTTCAAAGCTGTCAGCCTGCAGCACCAGCGCCACGATCAGCAGCCGCGCCAGCAGCGTAATAACGAGCAGTTTGTAAATTGGACCAACAGCAGTTGCGACGCGCCCCCAGGTGTCAGTACGCGCAGCACGCTCCCGCCAGGCGCGGCGCAGTGCCGGCACTGCGCCGGCGCAAAAACCCAGCACCACCAGAATTACGGCTGAGATCAAAAATGCGCGCAGGCTGCCGTTGCCGGAAAAAGCTCGTAGCGTGTATTGAAGCGCGTCAGTCATGGAGTGATTCTCATCAGGCTGGGAGTATACGCCGTCGCCCGTCCATTTATCAAGGCGCAGTTCTGCTCCCGGATGTGCGGCTGAGGTTCTGTTTCCCGGTACGGGACAGCCGCCGGGACTTTCGCCGGAGCTGGTCGGAGAATTTTTCTGGACACGCGCGACGGGAATTCTCATCATTCGCCTGAGTTGACGGGCACAAAGGCCTGCCGGCGGATTTAGAGCTATTGGAGAACGCATTGATATGGCGCAAAAAAAATTGAGGATTGGCGTAACCGGGTTGGGTCGGATCGGGTGGGAGCATTGTCAGAAGCTTGCAAAGCACAAGGACTACACGCTTGCAGGGGTGGCGGACCCGAGCGGGACACGGCGTGAGGAAGCCGTAGCGCTTTGCGGATGCGCAGCCTTCGCTACTCATGCTGCCATGCTCAAGGGTGCGTGTCTGGACGCCGTGGTTATCGCATCGCCGACACATCTTCACAAAGACATGGCGGTCGCCGCTTTCAAAGCGGGTCTGCATGTATTTCTCGAGAAGCCCATGGCTATGAATGTGGAGGAAGCGCGGGCAATCGTGATCGCAGCCAGGCGTGCAAAGAGGAAACTGACCGTCTATCAGCCACACCGGGCGATGGCTTATTTCCAGCACATCCGGCGGATTGTCGAGTCCGGGAAGCTGGGCGATATTTATCACATCAAGGGATGCTGGTACAACTTTGTGCGCAGGAATGATTGGCAGGCCCTGCGTAAATATGGCGGCGGGATGCTCAATAACTACGGCGCACACATCATGGATCAGCTTTTGGCGCTCACCGGGAGGGATGTGAAGCGGGTGTTCTGCCAGCTTCGCCTTGTCGGGTCGCTCGGTGATGCCGAGGACGTGGTCCGGATTGTCTATGAGACTCGCGGCGGCGTTGTCGGGGAAGCCGAAATTAATCAGGCGACCGCATTGCAGGCCTTGTGGAGCTTAGAGATCCATGGAACACACGGCGCGCTCAGGAAGGAAGGCAATATGCTGAAGGCCCGCTGGTTTTCACCCCGGCAGCTGTCGAAAAAAAACCTCAATACGGGACTGGCGAGCGAAGGACGGTTGTATCCAAGTGATCAGGTTGTCTTTACGGAGCAGAGCTTCGAGCCCGATCCCCGTTTCGGGGTTGATGTCTATGCCGATTTCGCGAAATCCATCCGTACCGGCTCCGAGCCGTTCGTGAAACCTGAGGAGACTCTGGCTGTGATGCGGATGCTGGAGCGGTGCCGGCGTGATGCCGGAAAGATCATTACGACGCGGATGTAGGTGATGGAAGGCCTGATGGGAAGGACGGCCTGCGCGAATGTGAGACGCCCAAGAGCTGTTGACAGAAGCGGGGTTAGAGGTGCAACATGAAAGGGGTGAGGGTAAACTCGATATTAAGAAGGGATATTATGAAACAACGTGTTATGCAGAAAGTAGCCCTCGTAGTCATGATTGGGGCTTTGAGTTTTATCGGGGCCTGTAAACGGCAGGCGCCGGCAGCAAGCCTGGATGATATCGTCCAGCAGGCCCGGCAGGAGGTCGAGCGCGGAAATTTTGACAAAGGCATCGCTATGCTCGAAGGTGCTTTTCGGAATGCGGCATTTGAACAGGCGCGCGTTCCGCTGCTTGGCGAGATTTTACGGTTTAATTTAATGGCCGGTCGCGTAGACGCCGCCGAAGCCAGTTTTCTGAAGGTTTTGCAGTCCGATGTGGGGGTGGCTGCTGCAACTTTCGGCGCCATTGAACGCTATCTTTACGATCAGAAACAGTACGACGCGCTGGAGGCCTGGGCTGTACGCGTGACTTCTGAAGCGAAGCTGCCGCCCGAGCTTGTGGCGGCGGCGGCGAGCTGGCACTGCATGGCGTTGCGCGCGGCGAGCAAGCCGCTGAAGACCGCTTTGTCCGGTTATCTGGTGCGCTTGCCGGCGCCGCTGGGCTGTAAGCTGGTGACCGAAGTGGTTGGGAGCAGCGACGGTTCGTCAGCTGCTTTGGAGTCGCTGCTGGCGGTGGGAGAGCAGGCCTACGGGAAAACGGCCCTGTGGATGACCACGGCCGCCAGCCTGCGATTGGATGCACGCCTCAAGCATGGCACGCCCGTGGAAGTTGTGGATTTTGTGAAAACCACTGCTCCTACGCTGGTGTTGGGGGATGCCGCACAAATGGTTGCGTATGGCGCTGGTGCATTGCTTGGTAAGGGGCAGGCGGATGCGGCTGATGCGCTGTGTGTGTGGGCTGTCGAGCAGTCCGGGGCACGTCCGGCGTTGCGGGATGCGGTTGCCAGCGTGTGGGTAGACGCTGCAGCCATGCAGGCAGCGCCCAGTCAGGCCACTGCAACCCGTCTTGCAGTGCTCAAAAGTTCGGGACTTGGGGACGAAAGGTTGCTGGCACTGATTGGAAGCAGTGAGCCGCGAGTGCTTCAAGAAAACGACAAGAACGCGATGCAGGCGCTGCTGGCGATGACGATCGGATTTAACTTCGCGACGAATCAGAGGATACAGCAGGCCGAAGCGGATGGCGTGATCCTTGACCTGAGCTTTTGCACGGAAGCATATGGCAGCGCATTGATGGTGCTTGACCGCGGTGTGTTCGGGCAGGACGTAGCCTGGCACAAACTTATGCGAACCAAGGTGCTTGCGCATCAGGCGCTTAAGGCCGGACGCACGGATGAAGCAGTGGCCAAATTCCGCGAATTCATGAGCGGCATCGAAAAACAGAGCGACGCTCAGATAGATCCGGTTAGCCAGATGCGTTACACGAGAGAAATGATCCTTGGGTTTAACGCGCGGCGAATCGGCGACATTCTGTCCAAGTCCGGTCGTATGAAAGAGGCTGGCGACGCCTACGTCCAGTCGCGGGCGTGGTTCAAGCAGGCTGCGGCGGTAACAGGTAAGGAATCAAAAGAAGGCCAGTGGATCGCTGCGGAAACAGCCAAGTTGCCTGCGGGGTCGTAAGGAGTCAATATGTGGGAGTATACAGGCAAGGTCTTAGAGCACTTTCGCAACCCTAAAAACGTGGGGTTGGTTGAGAACCCTGACGGCGTTGGCGAGGTCGGGTCGCTGGCGTGCGGCGATGCGCTCAAGCTGACGTTTAAGCTGGGGAGCGACGGACGTATCGCCGAGGTGAAATTCCAGACTTTCGGGTGCGCCAGCGCGATTGCATCTTCTTCGGCGCTTACCGAGATGGTCAAGGGCAAAACCCTGGAAGAAGCTGCGAAAATCACCAATCAGGACATTGCCGATTACCTGGGGGGCTTGCCGGAACAAAAGATGCACTGTTCGGTGATGGGCCGCGAAGCGCTGGAAGCGGCGATCGAAAATCACCGTTGCGGGCGGAGTGGAAAGCGCGTGCTGACAGGTAGGGTCGTATGCCACTGCTTCGGCGTGACAGAAGAAGAAATTCTGCGTGTCGTTCGGGAAAACCAGCTGAAGACTGTCGAGCAGGTGACCCACTACACCAAGGCTGGCGGCGGCTGCGGTAAGTGCAAGGCTGACATTCAGGGTTTGCTGACGCGCGTTGCTGGAGAACTGCTGGCGGCTGAACAGGCGGCGCATGCCAGAAGCCCTGCACGCAAGTTGACCAACCTTGAACGGATCCGGTTAATCGAGGAAACTCTGGAGCGTAATGTGCGCCCGGCGTTGCGTCAGGACGGTGGCGACATCCAGTTGGTGGATGTTGACGGGGCGCGGGTTAAGGTGGCGCTTCGCGGCATGTGCGCGGGGTGCCAGGTGGCGGACTTTACGCTGCGCGATGTTGTGCAGAGCAAGCTGCGGGAATTTGTCTCCGAAGATATCGTTGTGGAGGATGCCACGTGAGCCGCGTGATCTATCTGGACAACAATGCCACTACGATGGTGGCGCCGGAGGTGGTCGAGGCCATGAGCCCGTTCTGGGGCGAGCGCTACGGCAATCCGTCGAGCATGCACGCCTTCGGCGGGCAGATGCACCGCGATGTTGATGCTGCACGCGCGCAGGTGGCGGCATTGATCGGCGCCGATCCCGGTGAAATCGTCTTTACGAGTTGCGGCTCTGAAAGTGATAATACTGCCATCCGTGGGGCCGTAGATGCGTTCGGGCGGCGTGTGAATGTAGTTACCAGTCGCGTCGAGCACCCCGCTGTGCTGGGCCAGTGTCAGGATCTGAGCGAACATGGCGTGACGGTGCATCATATTCCCGTGGACGCCTCCGGGCAGCTTGACCTCGTGCGCTTGGGCGAAGCGCTGCGCGATGGTCCGGCTGTTGTGAGCGTGATGTGGGTCAACAACGAGACCGGGGTGATTTTTCCCATGGCGGAGCTGGCCGATATGGTGCATGCCGCCGGCGGCCTGCTTCATACCGACGCTGTGCAGGCGGCCGGCAAAATTCCCATTGATGTGCGGCGCGTGCCGGTGGACCTGCTATCGCTAAGCGGCCACAAGCTGCATGCTCCGAAAGGTGTGGGGGTGCTCTATATCCGGCGCGGGACGAGAATCAAGCCGCTGCTGCTGGGTGGTCATCAGGAGGAAAACCGGAGGGCTGGCACGGAGAACGTGCCTTACATTGTCGGGCTGGGACGGGCATGCGAGTTAGCCCGCACGCATCTGGACGATCTGCCGCGGCTGGCGGCGCTGCGCGACCGTTTGGAGCAAGGACTGCTGGCAACCTGCCCTGATTCCAGCGTCAATGGCGATCGCCACCAGCGCGTGGCGACGACGCTCAACATCAGCTTTGAGTACATCGAGGGCGAAGCGATTCTTTATTCGCTGAGCGATGTGGGTATCTGCGCCTCTTCGGGCTCCGCCTGCAGCTCCGGCTCGCTGGAGCCCTCGCACGTGTTGCGCGCGATGGGTGTGCCGTTTACGGCAGTGCACGGGTCCGTACGCTTCAGCCTCAGTCGCTACACCACCGCCGAAGAAATTGACTACACGCTTGCAGCGCTGCCGCCGATTGTGACGCGCTTGAGAGCTATATCACCGTTTGTGCAGAAATGAGCAGGGTGGCGGATGCGCATTATTGATGTGCATACCCATGCTTTTGAGGACGCCATAGCGGCGCGCGCGATCAGGCAGATTGAGCAGATGGCGAATATTCAGGCACGCCTGGACGGGCGGATCGCTGCGCTGCTGGCTTCGATGGATGCGGCGGGCGTCGAGGCTTCCGTGGTGCTCAGCATTGCCACCAAGCCGGAACAAACGGCCAAAATATTTGACTGGTGTAAACGCATAGCCGCGCCGCGTATCATCCCCTTCGCTTCCGTGCATCCGGCGGATCCGGCGGCCGAAGACTGGGTCAAGCGCATTGCCGATGCGGGACTGCGAGGCATTAAGCTGCACCCTTACTATCAGGATTTCGACATGGCCGAACCGCGTTGCCTGACGCTCTATCGCCGCATCGCGGCATGCGGCTTGGTGTTGATGGTGCACGCCGGCTTCGATGTCGCGTTTCCGCGCGCGCGGGTGGCGGATGCGGCGAGGATGCGGCGTGTGTTGGAGGCGGTGCCGGAGCTCAAGCTGGTGGTGACGCATCTGGGAGGATGGGAGGATTGGGACGAGGCCGAGCGGCTTCTGATCGGCTTGCCGGTGTACATCGAACCGTCTATGTCGTTGGCGACTCTGCCGCCGGCGCGGGCGCGGGAAATGCTGATGCGTCATCCGATGGACAAATTGTTGTTCGGAACTGACTCGCCGTGGTCGGATCAGTCCGGTGATCTGGCGCGCGTGCGGGGGCTGAACCTGCAGGCTGACCGTTTGGAAGCGTTGCTTGGCGGGAATGCCGCACGTTTGTTAAATCTCTAAAATAGAACCTCTGGTAATTGCTATGAGCGAAGATAATCTTGTACCGGAACGGAAGGCGCGCGGTCTGGTTTTGCTGTCCGGCGGGCTGGACAGCACCCTTGCTATTTGTGTGTTAAGGGAGCAGGGGTTGGATGTGACGGCGCTGTGCTTTGTTTCGCCGTTTTTTGACGATCGGAAAGCGCGTAAAGCTGCTGACAGCACGGGGGTGGCATTGCTGTCCGAGAATTTCTCAGAGGCAATTCTGGGCTTGCTGTCCGCGCCCAAACACGGCTTTGGCTCCGGTATGAATCCGTGCATAGACTGCCATGCCGCGATGTTGCGACGGGCGGGCGAGATCATGCAGCGGGACGGCTACGATTTCATTGCGACCGGCGAAGTGCTCGACCAGCGGCCGATGTCACAGCGGCGAAAATCATTGGATGTCGTGGCCAACGAATCGGGGTGGGCGGACCGGATTGTACGCCCGCTGAGCGCCTTGCTGCTGCCTGTTACGGCGCCGGAACGCGAGGGGCTGGTGGATCGGACTAGGCTGCTTTCGCTATCGGGTCGTAATCGCAAGCCGCAATTTGCCCTGGCCGCGCACTACGGAATTGTAGATTACCCGACGCCCGCCGGGGGGTGCCGGCTGACTGAGCCTAACTATGTGGCACGCCTGCGGGACCTGGTGGCGCATGAGGGCCTCGGCGACCGGCGCGGGATCGAGCGGTTGCGCCTTGGTCGGCACTTCCGGCTGGCGTCAGGGGCCCGCATCATGGTGGGGCGTAGTGCGGATGACAACGCGGCCATTGAGGCGGATGCTCAACCCGGCGAACGGGTGATCACGTTGGATGGCGGGCCGGGTCCGACAGGGCTCGTGACGGCGGGAGCCTCTCCCGCTGATCTGGCCGTGGCCGCAGGCTTTGTGGTCCGCTATGGCGATCTGCGCAGCGAGGCGCCGGGTTCTGTTTGTGTGAAGACTGTGGGCGGTGGTCAGGAACATATGACGGTAATGCCCATTGCCGAGGCGCAAGTCGAGCTCTGCAGGATCAAGTGAAGCCCGGGAAGACGAACAAAAAATATAGTGACAGGGCGGCTTGTTTTCGCCCTTGTTTTTTTCGTACTATGACGCCAGTTTGCAGGAATAATATTTCATGAACTTATTGAATAGCATAACGCAGCTGTCACACGAGTTCGGTACGCAGGATTACGTGCAGGGCGGTGGTGGCAATACTTCGGTCAAGGA